>CAYFVF010000248.1:0-2806 GCA_964346335.1 uncultured Hyphomicrobiaceae bacterium | reverse complement strand
TGCAATCGGCCGCCGGCGTGATGATCTTCGCCGAGCCGCGCTTCGCTACCGCCATCATCGACGAGCGCGACCTGGCCGGCATGGCCGACGTCAACGATGAACTGGACCGCAACGTGGCGCGCCTGCTGGACCGCCGTCCCGACATCAAGATGCTGTTCCTCGTCGGGTCATGCCCATCCGAGGTCATCAAGCTTGACCTGTCGAAAGCCGCCGAGCGCCTGTCCCGCCAGTATGCGCCGGAGGTGCGGATCCTGAATTATTCGGGCAGCGGCATCGAGACGACCTTTACCCAGGGCGAGGACGCATGCCTTGCCTCGCTGGTCCCGGAAATGCCCGCGTTGCCCGACAGCGCGGACACCCAACTGATGATCGTCGGCTGCCTGGCTGACGTCATCGAGGATCAGTTCACCCGGATGTTCCAACGTCTCGGCCTGCCGACGCCGGTCTACCTGCCGATGCGCAATTCCGACGACCTGCCGCCCGTGGGGCCGAACACGCGCTATCTCCTGGCCCAGCCCTACCTGCTCGACACCGCGCGGGCACTGGAAGACCGCGGCGCCAAGCGCATTCCCGCGCCCTTCCCTTTTGGCGTGGAGGGCACGACTGGCTGGCTCAAGGCCGCCGCGGACCTGTGGGGCGCGGACCAGCAAACGTTTGACGAGGTCACCACGTCAGGCCGACAGCGCGCTGCCCGCTCGCTTGAGCATTACCGCGAGCAGCTTTCCGGCAAGCGCATTTTCTTCTTCCCGGATTCGCAGCTTGAGGTGCCGCTCGCCCGGTTCCTCGCGCGCGAGATGGGCATGGAACTGGTCGAGGTCGGCACGCCCTACCTGCACCAGCAGCACTTGGCCGATGATCTCGCCATGCTTCCGGCCGGCACGCAGCTCGCCGAAGGCCAGGATGTCGAAAAGCAACTCGACCGCTGCCATGCCGCCAAGCCGGACCTGACCGTGTGTGGCCTTGGACTGGCGAACCCGCTCGAGGCAGAGGGGCTGGCGACGAAGTGGTCCATCGAACTGCTGTTCACCCCGACGCAGGGCTACGACCAGGCCGGCGACCTCGCCGAGCTGTTCGCCCGCCCGCTGGTACGCCGCGAAAAATTGGGGGTCTAGACCGTCATGCAACTGACCGTGTGGACATATGAAGGCCCGCCGCATGTCGGCGCCATGCGTATCGCAACCGCGCTGAAGGATGTGCATTACGTCCTCCATGCGCCGCAGGGCGATACCTACGCCGACCTGCTGTTCACGATGATCGAGCGGCGCGACCACCGCCCGCCCGTCACCTACACCACCTTCCAGGCCCGCGATCTGGGCAAGGACACCGCCGAACTGCTGCAAAACGCGATGCGCTCGTCCTACGAGCGGTTCAAGCCGAGTGCGATGTTCGTCGGCTCCTCGTGCACGGCGGAGTTGATCCAGGATGATCCAGCCGGGCTGGCGAAAGCGTCGGGTTTGCCGGTGCCGATCATCCCGCTGGAGTTGCCGTCGTATCAGAAGAAGGAGAATTGGGGCGCGTCCGAGACCTTCTACCAGTTGGTGCGCGCGCTGGTGCGCCCCGCCGAAGAGTGTGAGCCGCGCGCCGAGGGCGCACGCCCGCGCTGCAACCTGCTGGGTGCAACCGCGCTGGGCTTCCGCCACCGAGACGACGTGCGCGAGATCACGCACCTGCTGAACACGCTAGGCGTGGACGTGAATGTCTGCGCGCCGCTGAACGCCACTGCAGAGGACATTGCCCGGCTTGGCGAGGCGGATTTCAACGTCGTTATGTATCCCGAGATTGCCGATGTCACCGCCCGCTGGCTGGAGCGCAACTTCAAGCAGCCGCGCACGACCGTGGTTCCGATCGGCGTGGGCGCAACGCGCGACTTCATCCACGAGATCGCCAAGATCGCGGGCGTGGACGCGGCGGCCGCACTCGAAGAGCTGGAGTGCCGCCTGCCGTGGTACTCGCGCTCGATCGACTCGAACTACCTCACCGGCAAGCGCGTCTTCATCTTCGCCGACGCCACCCATGCGCTGGCTGCCGCGCGCATCGCTTCGGAAGAGCTGGGCTACGAGGTCGTGGGCCTTGGCACCTACAGCCGCGAATTCGCCCGCGATTTGCGCGCCAAGGCGAAAGAGCTGGGCATCGAGGCGCTGATTACCGACGACTACCTCGAAGTCGAACAGCAGGTGCAGGAGCTTCAGCCCGAACTGGTTCTCGGCACGCAAATGGAGCGGCACATCGCCAAGCGTCTCGGCATCGCCTGCGCCGTGATCTCTGCGCCCGTGCACGTGCAGGACTATCCCGCGCGCACCTCTCCGCAGATGGGTTTTGAAGGCGCGAACGTAATCTTCGATGACTGGGTCCACCCGCTGATGATGGGCCTGGAAGAACACCTGCTCGGCATGTTCCGCGAGGACTTCGAGTTCAACGACGACGCCGTGCCCTCGCACCTGGCTATGCACGGCGAAACCGGCCCGCGCGTCCATCCGCAGCCAGAAGAAACCGAAGCCGGCGAAACCGACGACAAGGCCCCGATCATCTGGGAGCCGGACGCCGAGCAGGAGCTTCGCAAGATCCCGTTTTTCGTCCGTGGCAAGGCCAAGCGTAATGCCGAGGCCTTCGCTACGGAAAAAGGTCTGTCACAGATAACCGTCGAGACACTGTACGATGCAAAAGCACATTTCGGCCGCTGAGATCGCCCCTGTCAATGTGGTGATTGTCACGCTGGACAAGCACCTGGCGCCCGCCGCCGAGCGGGCGAAGGAGACGCTGCGCCGCGACATTCCCGGCATCAATCTGAGCCTGCATGCCGCTTCCG
>CAYFVF010000247.1:0-2819 GCA_964346335.1 uncultured Hyphomicrobiaceae bacterium | reverse complement strand
CTCTAAGGGCTATCGCGCCCGCCCGGTACCGGCTTTTGCTTTGATCGAGACAAAGCCTCCCGCTTGACAGGCCAAGCTCAAGCACTGCCCGTCCATTGGGATGCAGTGCCGACAGCGCGGTTATGCGTGATGCGTTGAAACCGCGGAGGCGAGTTCGCCCGCCAGCTCGTGCGAGGCCGCGCTGGAGACGTCGCCCAAGCTCAGCATCCCGATCATACGCTTGTTTTCATCCAGGACGGGCAGACGGCGAATTTTCTTGTCTTCCATGATCCGGAGCGCATCGCCAAGCTCTTCATTCGCGCGGCAATAGACGATCCCCTGGGTCATCACATCGCGCGCAGTTAGGCCCGACGCATCCTTACCATTCGCCAGACCCTTCACGACGATATCGCGATCCGTGACCATGCCGATCAACCGATCGTTTTCGCCAATGGGGATCGCGCCGATATCATGCTTGCGCATGGTCTGCGCCAATTCGGCCAAAGATGTTGTTGGGGCCATCCATTCGACGCCCTTGTGCATTGCTTCGCGGACTTGCATCACGACCTCCTTGAGATCTGTGCCGGCGCGGGTGGGAGACCATGTCTCCGCGTGAAACACTCCGCGCTCGACATTCTGACGCGATGATACCGCTGACGGCCGCAACAGCCTTTAACAATGATCAAACAGCCCCGAGCGCCGGCGCTCAGAAACGATAAAGCGCGGCGACAGGCCCGAGCGTTTCGCGCATGTCATCTGGCAGGGTACGCACATCTCCACCTTGCGCCAATGTGCGCAGGGCTACGAGGTTCAGCAGGTCCTCGTTTTCAGCACTCGGCGTATGGTCGATGCGGATCACGCGGTGCGATGGATCGTACACGCCCCAGACCGGCTCGCCCTGTGACACGAATACCGTTTCGACACGGCCTTCCTCCGTGGCGCGCATGATGCCGCCAAGATTGCGCGTGTAGTCGGGCTGCTGGCCTTCCACGGCCCCGCGCAGGCGCTCGCGCAAGCTCTCGCGCTCACGTTTCAGGATCGGCTCGGCCACCGCCCAGCTCTTGGCGTGCAAGTCGCTGTCGCTGAGCGACCCCGGGTCAAGGCTTAGGTGCTCACCGGCCACGTGGCGATAGTCGAGATGCTGCGCCAGGTGCCCAAGCGTGCGCGGCAGCGCAACTAGGACCAGCGGCGCTTCGCTGTTGGCGAGATGGGCATCGACGGCCTTGGCGATGTCGCGCGTGTAGTGATCGAGCACGACGCTGGCATAATCTTCGGGACTTTCGCCGAGCGCCGCATATTTCGGGGAGGCCGCGCCGCCGACCTGATGACCGCGATCCCGCGCGTGGAACCCTACCTCGCGGTCCATGGTGGTGCGCTCCCACACCTGCTCGGTGCTCTCCGGCATATCGGTTACGCGGATTTCGCGGAATTCATCCTGAGTAGCATTGAAAAAGCGCGTGGAGTCCTCCGTCACCGCCAGGACGTGATAATGGCCGCGATCGCGCAGAACTGGGATCAGCGGGCGGACATGATAGCGGCTGGCCACCACCGCCCATTCCGGCGCCGCACGCGGGAGCTTGAGCCAACGGGTTGAGCCCGGCTCGATGAACACGGCCAGGCCCTCGTCCTGGTACCGCCAGAACACTTCGCCATCATTGTCCAGACGCCCGCGCGCCTCACCCAGTAATTCGGCCACATCGCTTTCACGCCAGCCGGCTTGCGTCAGTTGCTGCTCGACTTGTTTCAGCGCGTTAGACAGCCGGATCGGGTCTTGCTGGCACTCCGGGTAGGTCGGGTGCGTTGGCAAATACAGGCTCACGCGCGGAAAGCCTTGCGACCCCGCGAGCGTCTGAAGCGATGACGGCATGGTATTTACTCTCCCGAACTGGCGACACGTATGGTGTGTTGGTTTCGCGCGGGTATCCTAACAGGGGACGCGCGGACCTTGCCAGTTCATTAATGGGCGGCTTCGCGCGACATGGCGCTGATGTTTTCGGTCGCTTGACGCATGACTTCGCTGGTGCCGCCCGCCGCCTTGCTTGACAGCCGCGAAAGCTCGCTCAGCTCCTCCTGGTAGTCCTGCGCCATGCGCCGGGAGAACTTCGTGCAGGTGTCCATGAACGCCTGGGGGTTCTGCGTATGTTGAAGCTGCTCCATGAACTGCGCGTCCTGCTGGAGCCGCTTGCTGACAAATTCGAACCATTCGCGCGAGGCTTCCGCAGCGGTGTGCCACATCTTGGATTGCATTTCGATGATCGACGCGTTCGCCGACAGCATCGGCTGCATCATCCGCGTGAACATTTCAGGCGCGGGCTGCATCATGCTCGAAAACTGGTCAAATGGATTGCCGTTGCCGGATGATGTTTTGTACTCGCTAGACATCTCTGTTCTCCTAACAATCTTGCGGCATCGCTCTGGCGAAGCCGGATTCGTGCCCTGCCGTCCGTGCCTTGGAGGATGCGCTGTCAACACACAGCCGTCATCGCGCCAGGAATGGCTTCGGATATACTACCGGTGAGGGTATGACGCCGGCGCGGACCCGTCATTGATCAATGTTAAAGTTGGTGCAGCTCACCCAGCGGTACGTTGTTCCGGCCAGGCCGCCCCGCTCCCGCGGACAAGCCGCTGTTCATACTGCTCTGCGCGGCGCCCCTTCCCGGTACGCGCATCCGCGCCGACGCGGGCGTTCGAGCGCTTTGCGCCCCCTAGGTTGATGTGGCGCGCCCTTGCCGTCACATGTGCTGGCGGAGGCAACATTCACCGCGACCAGAAACAGGAGGCATCTGATGGAGACGACGCGCATTCCGGGCACGGACCTGCAACCAAGCCGGATCGGGCTC
>CAYFVF010000246.1:0-2822 GCA_964346335.1 uncultured Hyphomicrobiaceae bacterium | reverse complement strand
GGCCCTTGGCTGGTGCGCAATTCCGGGCACATCCGGACCTTCACGGCAATGGTCGCGCTGGCCTCCGCGCTGGTCTTGATGCATCCGCTTATCCTCGATCCGGTCTTCTGGTTGGCGGTCCGCGCGGCCACCGGCGTGTGTTTCGCCGTCCTGTACATGGTCATCGAGAGCTGGCTGAACGAACGGGCGAGCAACACCACGCGGGGTTTCGTCTTCGCGGTTTACGCCATCATCAGCTTCGGCACGCTGGGGCTGGGCCAGCTCCTGCTGCCGATCGCGAGCCCTAGCGATTATCCGCTGTTCCTGATCGCCTCGATCCTCGTTTCGATCGCCGCCGTTCCGGTCGCGTTGTCGCGCGCCGGCCAGCCCAGGCCGATCGAGGCGATCCACATCCGTCTGCGCCACCTTTACAGGATGTCGCCGGTCGGCCTCGCCGGCAGCTTCATCGTCGGCACGATTGCAGGAGCGATCTGGTCGCTGGCGCCGATCTTCTTCGCGGGCGGCGGGACAGCGCGCAGGACATCGCGGTTGCCATGACGGTGATGATCCTGCTCGGCGCGCTCGGCCAGTGGCCGCTCGGCTTGATCTCTGATCGCATGGACCGCCGGATGGTGATCGCGGTAATGGCTTTCCTGGCAATCTGGGCCGGGCTGGCGCTGAGCCTGTTCGGCACGGGCGCGACCACGTCAGGCCTTATGCTCACAGGCATGTTCGGCTTTCTCTCGTTTCCGCTCTACATGCTGTGCGTGGCGGACATGAACGACTCGGTGGAGCATAACGGGTTTGTCGAGGCCGCCAGCGGTCTCTTGCTGATCTGGGGGGCGGTGGCCGTGATCGGTCCGCTGATCGCCGCGAACGTGATGGCGTTGGTCTGGTTGGGCGGCCTTGTCTATACGACAGAGGCGCTGCACGCCGTCTTGCTCATCTTCACGTTGTATCGCCTCGGTCAGCGCGAATCTCGCCCAATGGAGGATCGCGGGGCGTTCATCGACGCGGTTCGGGTTGGCCAGACCGTTTCGGCCGTGGATGTGATGATGCACGAGGAAGGCTCTGCCGCGCAGGCCACCGAAGATGGCGCCGGCGCAAGGGCGGCACCTTAACCCTGCGGCCAAAACACAACGGGTTGGGGTTAAAAAACACTGTTCCGGCAAAATATCTGTGGTAATCTTAAAGCTTATGCTCAATCCCGAATTTTAGGGGTTCTGGAGACAGCGGGCGCGCGTTAGCGTGAAATTCTGGCTAAGAGGGTCAGTTGACAGCTTTTGGATTTCAAACGGGGGGAATCCGATGGACATGCTTCACGCGGGCGCTGTGGGCGGCGGCGCGGCGGTCAATGAAGTGAAAATCGATGGGCTCGACTGCCCGCTGGAAGTGCGGCGCTCGCCGCGCGCCACGCGGCTCTCACTGAAGGTCAGCCATACGCGTCGTGCCGCGATCCTCACGCTGCCGCGCCGGGCGCGGCTGGAAGATGCGGGCGACTTTGTGGCGCGGCATCTCGACTGGCTGCAGGACCAGACGCGCAAGCTGCCGCAACCGGTGCCGATTGCCTGTGGCGCGGTGATCCCGCTGCGCGGCATGGCCCACCGGATCGAATTTGTCGGACCCGCCCGCGCGGGGGGCGTGGTCGCGTGCGAGAGCGAGGGTGACGGGGTCTGGCAGGGGTATTGGGCGGACCGCGACGTGACGAATGCCCCGCTGCCGCGCCTTCGCGTGAGTGGTGAGCCGGCGCATGCGCCGCGCCGTCTAGCCGATTGGCTCAAGGCGGAGGCGCGCGCGGACCTGTCGCAGCGGGTGGCGCATCATGCCGATATTCTGGGGGTAGCACCAAAGCGCATCAGCGTGCGCGACCAGTCCACGCGCTGGGGCTCGTGCTCGAGTTCCGGGTCGCTGTCGTTTTCCTGGCGGCTGATCTTCGCGCCGGGCTTCGTGCTGGATTATGTCGCCGCGCATGAGGTGGCGCATCTGCGCGAGATGAACCACGGGCCGCGCTTCTGGCGGCTGGTGCGCGACACCATGCCGGAGATGAACGCCGCGCGGCGATGGCTCCGCGAATATGGCGCCGAACTCCACCGCTTTCAGGTCTGACACCTGTCCGTCCGCCGCCCGCCGAGGCGGCGCTTTTGATTCTAGTCGAAGCCCAAGCTGCCTTGCGCGCGGCTGTCCTGCTCGCGCGCAGCTTTCTTGAAGGCGTCGTCGCGGCGCAGCGGAAGCTGGACGGCCCGATCGCGCAGGCGCAAGGCGTCCTCGATGGTGACGATCTGGATACGCGGCACGGGCGCGACGCCTTCCATGTGATATTGCCCGGCGCTAGCGGCTTCCGCAATCATGGTTTTCTTCGGCTCATTGAGCGTCAGGAACACGCCGATCTCCGCGCCTTCGCGCTCGATGTCGCCACGCAGGTCTCGGATCATTTGCACGCCGACATTGTCCCCGGCCTTGACGCTGACGATGGCGCGGGCCGTCTTGGCGAAATAGATGTTGCCGTCGATGCCGCGATCCGCGCCCTTCTTGCTCAGGTTGCCGGGCTGGGCGGCGATCAGCGACAGCGCCCATTTCTCGAACTCGAAATAGTAGTTGCCGTCCTCGCGGCCGCGACGGGCGAGGTCGCGCGCGCCCTCGATGTCCTGCGGCACGCCGTGGGTGGTAAATTCGACGGTCTCGAAGGCGTCGCGCAGGCGCTTTTCGATCAGGCCGATGGCGAGATGGGTGACGTCGATGCCGATCCACTGGCGGCCGAGCTTTTCGGCGGCGTGGACGGTGGTGCCGCAGCCGCAGAACGGGTCGAGCACCACGTCGCCGGGGTTGGACGAGGCGGCGACGAT
>CAYFVF010000245.1:0-2824 GCA_964346335.1 uncultured Hyphomicrobiaceae bacterium | reverse complement strand
GAGATCAAGTCGGAGCTGGCCAACGCGCACCCGTATCAGCGCTGGCTCGACCAGGGGCAGATTCACGTCGAAAATCTCCCCGAGGTTACGCCGCGGCCCGAGAATCGCGGCGCGAACGTGGCGCTGCTCGATCGCCAGCAGGCGTTCGGCTACACCGAGGAAAGCTGGCGTGTCCTCATGGCGCCCATGGTGCGCGCGGGCGAGGAGCCGGTTGGCTCGATGGGGACGGATACGCCGGTTTCTGCGCTGTCCAGCCGGCCGAAGTTGCTGCACACCTATTTCAAGCAGAATTTCGCCCAGGTGACGAACCCGCCGATCGACCCGATCCGCGAGGAACTGGTCATGTCGCTGGTCTCGTTCATCGGGCCGCGGCCAAATCTGCTCGACCCCGAGGCGATGTCGGGCATGAAGCGGCTGGAGGTCGGCCAGCCGATCCTCACCAATGAAAAGCTGGAGCGCATCCGGCAGATCGGCGACGTGGCGGGCAACGATTTCCGCACCGTGACGCTCGACATGACGTTCCCGATGGAAGACGGCGCGGACGGCATGGAAGCCGCCATCGATGCGCTTTGCGAAAAGGCCGAGGAAAGCGTCCGGGGCGCGTACAACATCATCATCCTGTCGGATCGGAATGTCTCGCCGTCGCGCGTGGCAATTCCATCGATCCTGGCGACCTCGGCGGTGCATCATCACCTTATCCGCAAGGGCCTGCGCACCACCGTCGGTCTGGTCGTCGAGACCGGCGAGGCGCACGAGGTGCATCAGTTCTGCGTGCTGGCGGGTTATGGCGCGGAGGCGATCAACCCGTATCTGGCATTCGAGACGATCCGAGAGAACCTCGATGAATTCGAGGGCGAAATCTCGGAAGAAGACGCCATCACGCGCTACATCAAGGCGATCGACAAGGGCATCCTGAAGGTCATGTCCAAGATGGGCATCTCGACCTACCAGTCCTATTGCGGGGCGCAGATCTTCGATGCCGTTGGGCTGCAAAACGCGTTTCTGGAGCGCTACTTCACCGGCACACAGGGGCTGATCGAAGGCGTGGGCCTGCGCGAGATCGCCGAGGAAACCATGCGCCGTCATGACCGCGCGTTCGGCGATGATCCGGTGCTGCGCGGCGCGCTTGATGTCGGCGGTGAGTATGCCGTGCGCGTGCGCGGCGAAACTCATGCCTGGCGCGCGGAGGTGGTCGCGGACCTGCAGCACGCCGTGCGCGGCAACCTGCCGGATAAGTACCGGGACTACGCCAAGCGCATCAACGAGCAGAACGAGGCGTTGCTGACGCTGCGCGGGCTGTTCCGCATTCGCACTGCCGAGGAGATGGGCCGCAAGCCGGTCCCGCTTGAGGAAGTCGAGCCGGCAAAGGAAATCGTCAAGCGCTTCGCCACCGGCGCGATGTCATTCGGCGCGATCAGCCGCGAGGCGCACACCACGCTCGCCGTCGGCATGAACCGGATCGGCGGCAAGTCGAACACCGGCGAAGGCGGCGAGGAAGCCGACCGCTACACGCCGATGCCTGGCGGCGACTCGATGCGCTCGGCCATCAAGCAGGTCGCCTCGGGCCGCTTCGGCGTGACGGCGGAATACCTCGTCAACTCCGACGCCATGCAGATCAAGATGGTGCAGGGCGCCAAGCCCGGCGAAGGCGGCCAGCTCCCCGGCCACAAGGTTGACGCGACCATCGCCAAGGTGCGCCATTCCACGCCGGGCGTCGGCCTGATCTCGCCGCCACCGCACCACGACATCTATTCTATCGAGGATTTGGCGCAGCTCATCTTCGACCTGAAGAACGTCAATCCGACGGGGCAGGTCAGCGTCAAGCTCGGCTCGGAGATCGGCGTAGGGACCGTCGCCGCGGGCGTGTCCAAGGCGGGCGCGGACCACGTGACCATTGCCGGCTTCGAGGGCGGCACCGGCGCCAGCCCGCTGACTTCGATCAAGCATGCCGGCAGCCCGTGGGAGCTTGGCCTCGCCGAGACCCAGCAGACGCTGGTCGTGCAGGGGCTACGCAGCCGCATCGCCGTGCAGGTGGATGGCGGCTTCCGCACAGGCCGCGACGTTGCTGTGGGCGCCCTGCTGGGCGCGGACGAGTTCGGCTTTGCCACCGCACCGCTGATCGCGGTCGGCTGCATCATGATGCGCAAGTGCCACCTGAACACCTGCCCGGTCGGCGTGGCGACGCAGGACCCGGTGCTGCGCAAGCGCTTCAAGGGTCAGCCAGAGCATGTCGTCAATTACTTCTTCTTCGTCGCGGAAGAAGTGCGCGAGTTGATGGCCGAGATGGGCTTTCGCAAGCTCGATGAAATCATCGGGCGCACCGAGTTCATCGACGTGCAGAGCGCGGTCGATCACTGGAAGGCGCATGGGCTGGACCTGTCACGCATTCTGCACATGCCCGCGGTCAAGGAAGATGGCGAGCGCTACAACTCCGCGCCGCAGCCCGACGGGCTTGAGACCGTGCTGGACCGCAAGCTCATCAAGCTGGCGGGGCCGGCGCTGGAGCGGAAGGAACCGGTCAAGCTGGAACTGCCGATCCGCAACACCGACCGCACCACTGGCGCGATGCTCTCGGGCGAGATCGCCAAGCGCTACGGCCATGAGGGGCTGCCGGAGGACACCATCTGGATCACCTTCACCGGCACCGCGGGCCAGAGCTTCGGCGCGTGGGGCGCGGCCGGCCTGACGCTCGACCTGATCGGGGACGGCAATGACTATGTCGGCAAGGGACTTTCCGGCGGCAAGCTGATCGTGCGGCCCACGCCGCGCTCGGGCATCGTGCCGGAAGAAAGCATCATCGTCGGCAACACGGTGCTCTACGGCG
>CAYFVF010000244.1:0-2838 GCA_964346335.1 uncultured Hyphomicrobiaceae bacterium | reverse complement strand
GTGCATGACGGCGCCGCGACGATGGACTGGATGGAGCAGGAGCAGGAGCGCGGCATCACGATCACCTCGGCCGCGACCACGACCTTCTGGATCCTTCGCGACATCGACGGCAACGAAATCGGCCCGCGACACCGCGTGAACATCATCGACACGCCCGGCCACGTGGATTTCACGATCGAGGTCGAGCGCTCCTTGCGTGTGCTGGACGGCGCGATTGCGTTACTTGATGCTAATGCCGGCGTCGAACCGCAGACCGAGACCGTGTGGCGCCAGGCCGACAAGTACCAGGTGCCGCGTATGATCTTTGTCAACAAGATGGACAAGCTCGGCGCGGATTTTTACCGCTGCATCGACATGATCAAGGACCGTCTCGGCGCGCCGCCAGTGGTGTTGCAACTGCCGATCGGCGCGGAGAGCGGCTTCAACGGCTTGATCGATCTGATCAAGATGAAAGCGATCATCTGGGAAGCCGAGACGCTCGGCGCGAAGTTCCGCGAGGAGGAGATCCCCGCGGACATGCTCGATAAGGCCGAGGAATACCGCGAAAAGCTCATCGAGGCGGCTGTCGAGGCCGATGAAGCGGCGATGGAGGCCTACCTCGAAGGCGATGAGCCGGACGACGAGCAGCTGCGCGCGCTGATCCGCAAGGGCACTTGCGACGTCATTTTCTTCCCGGTGCTGTGCGGCTCGGCGTTCAAGAACAAGGGCGTACAGCCGCTTCTCGACGCCGTGATCCACTACCTGCCGTCCCCGCTGGACGTGAAGCCGATCAAGGGCCTCGACGTGAAGAGCGGCAATGAAATCGTGCGCAAGGCGGACGATGATGAACCCCTCTCGATGCTGGCCTTCAAGGTGATGAACGATCCCTTCGTCGGCTCGCTGACGTTCTGCCGTATCTATTCGGGTACGCTCGACACCGGCTCGCAGGTGCTGAACACCGTCAAGGAAAAGCGCGAGCGCGTCGGCCGGATGCTGCTGATGCACTCCAACAGCCGCGAGGACATCAAGCAGGCCTGCGCCGGCGATATTGTCGCGATCGCGAGCCTGAAGGACGTGACGACCGGCGATACGCTTTGCAGCCCGTCCTCGCCGGTTATCCTTGAGCGCATGGAGTTCCCCGAGCCGGTTATCGAGGTGGCGGTCGAGCCGAAGAGCAAGGCCGACCAGGAAAAGCTCGGCGTAGCGCTTAATCGCCTGGCCCAGGAAGACCCGTCGTTCCGCGTGATGACGGACCACGAATCCGGCCAGACGATCATCAAGGGCATGGGCGAATTGCATCTCGACATCATCGTCGACCGGCTCAAGCGCGAGTTCAAGGTGGACGCGAATGTCGGCGCGCCGCAGGTGGCGTACCGCGAGACGCTGACGCAGCCGTCGGATGTCGACTACACCCACAAGAAGCAGACCGGCGGCTCGGGCCAGTTCGCGCGCGTGAAGATGACCGTGGAGCCGGCCGAAGCGGGCACCGGCTTCGCGTTCGAGAGCAAGGTGGTCGGCGGCAACGTGCCGAAAGAGTACATCCCCGGCGTCGAGAAAGGCGTGGAGAGCGTGCTCAACACGGGTATCATCGCGGGCTTCCCGATGCTCGACGTCAAGGTGACGCTGACCGACGGCGCGTATCACGAGGTTGACTCGAGCGTCATGGCCTTCGAGATCGCCGGGCGCGCGGCCTTCCGCGAGGCAGCGCAGAAAGCCAAGCCGAAGCTGCTGGAGCCGGTGATGAAGGTCGAGGTGGTGACGCCGGAAGAGTATGTCGGCAGCATCATCGGCGATCTGACCAGCCGGCGCGGTCAGGTGCTCGGGCAGGAGATGCGCGGCAACGCCACCGTGGTCAACGCGACGGTGCCGCTGGCCAACATGTTTGGCTACGTGAACACCCTGCGGTCCATGAGCCAGGGGCGTGCTCAATACACCATGCAATTCGACCACTACGCACAGGTTCCGCAGGCCGTGGCCGACGAGGTTCAGGCGAAGTTCGGTTAGTTGCCATTATCGTCAAGCTAGAAGGAAGAGACGGAGAGCCAGATGGCCAAAGCAAAGTTCGAGCGCTCCAAGCCCCATGTGAATATCGGGACTGTTGGACACGTCGACCATGGTAAGACAACGCTGACCGCGGCGATTACCAAGTATTTCGGCGATTTCCAGGCCTACGACAAGATCGACGGCGCGCCGGAGGAAAAGGCGCGCGGCATCACGATCTCGACCGCGCATGTCGAATACGAGAGCGACAATCGCCATTACGCCCATGTCGACTGCCCGGGTCACGCCGACTACGTGAAGAACATGATCACCGGCGCGGCGCAGATGGACGGCGCGATCCTGGTGGTAAGCGCGGCAGACGGCCCTATGCCGCAGACCCGCGAGCACATCCTGCTGGCGCGTCAGGTCGGCGTGCCGGCGCTGGTGGTGTTCCTCAACAAGGTCGACCAGGTGGACGACCCGGAGCTGCTTGAACTCGTCGAGATGGAAGTGCGCGAGTTGCTGTCGCAGTACGATTTCGACGGCGACAACATTCCGATCGTGGCGGGCAGCGCGCTCGCCGCGATGGAAGGCCGTGACCCGGAAATCGGGGAGGAGAAGATCAAGGAGCTGTTGGCGGCGGTGGATGAGCACATTCCGACACCGGAGCGCCCGCGCGATCAGCCTTTCCTCATGCCGATCGAAGACGTGTTCTCGATTTCCGGCCGTGGCACCGTGGTGACCGGGCGCGTCGAGCGCGGCGTCATCAAGGTGGGCGAGGAAGTCGAGATCGTCGGCGTCAAGGACACCCGCAAGACGACCGTCACGGGCGTGGAGATGTTCCGCAAGCTGCTCGATCAGGGCGAGGCGGGCGACAAC
>CAYFVF010000243.1:0-2848 GCA_964346335.1 uncultured Hyphomicrobiaceae bacterium | reverse complement strand
ATTCCATCCTCATCATAGATATCGCTCACCGCCTCAAACCCGCACTTCTCGTAGAGGCGGACAAGGTGCGCCTGACCAGATAGCCTGATGTTCATGCGCGGATAAACTGCCTTGCATGTCTCGATGCCCAGCCGCACCAGCCCGGTGGCGATGCCCAGACGCCGTTTCGAACGATGCACTGCGAGCCGCCCAAGGGACGGGTCGGCAAATCTCCCGTTCGGCGGCACCAAGCGGATACAACTTATCAATATACCGTTCTCATAGCCCAAATAGTGGAGGCTCTGCGGATCAACACCATCAAGGTCGTGAAACAGGCACTGTTGCTCAACGACGAAAACATCTTGGCGAAGCCGCGCCAAATCATGGACGTCCCGCCCGGTGAGGTCTGAAAAACGTACGAACCCTGGTTTCACTCGCCTTGCTCCCGCGGCCAGAATGCGGGTACAGCATGGGTCAGCCGGCCCTGTCGATTCAGTCGGAACGAAAACGCTTCGAGCTCCTCGCCGGGCTGGAGCCGTATCCGTTCCGATTGAACCAAACTTCGCCGCTAGCCTTGTGATTTCACGTGCGATTTTTTCAAAAACCGGTTCGGATCCTGGATCAAGACCGGGACAGGCTTTTCGGAACGCGCTCCAGCGGAACACCTGAGCCGCAGGGCCGAGAGCGGGTGCGAAGGCGATACCATCTTCAGGTATCACGCCAGTTTCGATGAGACTTCTCAGCGTAAAACACGCGGGCGCGAACACCGACACCGGCTCGAACGCTCCGGCGTTTGCTGAAGCCTATTGCGGCGGCGTTAGCGGGCGAACGCTTCCAAACGGGCTGGGTCCTGACGCCTGGCTTTCGTTTCTTTTCTCGACGCTATAGTGCTCAGCGAGATAGTCGAGCACCTGTTGCTCGATGTCGGGCTGCAGGGGCGCCATGCCTTGCTGCTCATACATCCAGTCGAGCGTACTGTCCCATTTCTTGCGTGACATGCCTTGTTGCATGACGAGCTTGATGGAATGACAGCCGCTGCACACGCTGTACACGAGGTCTTTATCCTCGCCTTCAGGAAGGGCGGCGTAATCATCCTGAGCCCCGGCGGGGACAATCCCGCCGAGGCCGATTAGCACTGCGAGCAATGCTCGCCGAACCGTAGTTCCCATTAAACCTCCACGCGCACAGCGATCCGGTGCATCGAGTTGTTGAGATAGCCTTTCGGGTTCCAGTTCACGGTGAAAGGCTGCATACGGCCCTTGTTGTCCGTGGCCCGGGCCCAGATTTCATAATAGCCCTGTGCCGGGAACGTAAGCTGCGCGCGCCAGTTCTGCCAGGCATGGCTGTTCACCGGTGGCATCAACTCGGCCGGCTGCCACGTCGCGCCGAAATCGGTCGACAAGTCCACGGCGGTGACAGCTTCATCACCCGCCCAGGCATGGCCGCGCACCTCGAGGGAGCGATGATCGACGGGCAGAACGTGGCCGCTCTGCGGAGAGGTAATGAGGGACTTCACCGGCATCGACTCGATGATCTGGAACGCTTCGTCCGGCACTTCTTCGCCCGGTGCGACGGGATAACGCGGGGTGCGATAGCTACGCGGCCCCATCTTCTGCCCGTCATGCACCTGGTCACGGATCATGATGCGCGTGAGCCACTTCTGCGACGTCGACCCCGGCCAACCCGGCCCCACGATGCGCAGCGGCGCGCCGTTCATCGGGTGAAGCGGGCCGCCGTTCTGCTCGAACGCGATGATCGTGTCCGGGTCCATCGCCTTCCAGATCGGCATGCCGCGAGAGATCGCGTTTCTCTCTGGATCGCCGGACAGGTGCGAGTCCGCGCCGTAGTGGGCGGTGTAGACGGCATCTGAACTGATCCCCGCTGCCATCAAGACGTCGCGCAGACGCACGCCGGTCCATTCGCAGTTGCCGACCGCGCCCACAGTCCACTGGTTGCCGCTGGCCGGCGGGTTGAAGGCCGCGCGGCCGTTGCCGCCGCACTCGAGTTGAAGGGCAAGTCGGACGACCTCGAAGCGGTCACGCAACTCGTCGATGGACATCTCCATCGGGTTGTTGACCAGGCCATCGATCGTGAGGCTCCAGCCGTCGGGCGAGGTGCTCTCGGGCGGGATCCCGTTGTTGCGCACGAACAGCCGATTGGTTGGCGTGATATCGTCATTAAGCAGATGCGCGGGTGTTTCGGCGTTTATCGGCCGGTCATTCAGGACCGAAAGGCCGTCCTTGCCCTGGATCGTGAAGCCGTTGGTTTCCTCCGCGAGCGCGGCTGGGATCAGGCCGCCGGGCATGTTGCGATGAAACGGAATTGTCGCGCCGACGACGCCCGCCATCGTGGCGAGACCCGCGCCTCGCAGAAAACCCCGCCGGTCCGAACAGACCTTGCGGCCAAAGATCAGCCAATCCGCGCGCTCCGGATCCTGCTCGTACAGCTCACAAATTCCCCGTTCCGATTTTCGATCTGTCATCAATTCTCTCCCTATTAAAAAACACGACGCCTTGGGATACTCGACACTGCTTCGATGGCAGACGTTTATGTCGACTTTTCGTTCCCGGATCAGGAATTTATCCCTTGTCGATATTATCACAGCGTGCGCATGGCTGGAGTCCGCTTTTCGCATGAGGGCGCGTCGCAACAGCGCAGCCGGGCGCCGCCTTCCGGCCAAGACGCGGGCGCCGCATCAATGGCAGCCAGCATGCATCCGCAGAACAATGCAGAGTTGTGCGCCGTACGCGGCAACTGGGCAAATCCCGAGCATTGCGTTGCCCGTCAGACAACTTCCAGACGAAAAATCTACTTGCTTGCCGTACGGATGTCTTGTTTCAGAGTGAGACTTTCTCCAATCCGTTAAAGC
>CAYFVF010000242.1:0-2903 GCA_964346335.1 uncultured Hyphomicrobiaceae bacterium | reverse complement strand
CCTCGATGGTGTCGATCGAGGAGATGCGCAAGCGCGGCAGTTCCGGCACCAGCTTCAGGATTTTCTGGACGAGCTTGCCGAGAGTCAGTCCGCCTGGCAGGTCCGCGCCATATGCGGTCAGGTCGACGCCGGTCAGCACAACCTCGCGGTGCCCTTCCTCGACCAGCGTTTTGATCTGCCGCACCACTTCGCCAGCCGGTACCGAGCGCGACGGCCCGCGGCCGTAGGGGATGATGCAGAAGGTGCAGCGGTGATCGCAGCCGTTCTGAATCTGCACGAAGGCGCGGGCGCGCCCGCCGAAGCCTGCGATCATGTGGCCGGCGGTCTCGCGCACCGACATGATGTCATTGACGAGCACGCGCGGCGCATCGCCCGTGCTCAGCCGCGCGAAAGTCGCCGCTTGCATCTTCTCCGCGTTGCCGATCACGTGGTCGACCTCAGCCATTTCGGTGAAGCGCTCGGCTTCCGTCTGCGCGGCGCAGCCGGTCACGATGATGCGCGCCTCCGGGTTGTCGCGGCGCGCGCGGCGGATCGCCTGCCGGGCCTGGCGCACGGCCTCGCCCGTGACGGCGCAGGTGTTGACGATCACGGCGTCGCCAAGCTGCGCGGCACGCGCATGCTCCGCCATCGCCTGGCTTTCATTGGCGTTCAGCCGGCAGCCGAAGGTGATGATTCGCGCGCTCATCTCAGGCGGCCTCCTGCGATACGGCGATTTCGCCATCAGGCGAGATGTCGATCTCTCCGCGATGCTCGTAAGCGACTGGCCCGGTCATGATGATGTGATCGTCGTCGCGCCATTCGATGTCCAGCGCGCCCCCCGGCAGGTTCACGCTCACATGCCGGTTCGTCCGGCCCGTTCGCACCGCTGAAACGGCCACTGCGCAGGCCGCCGTGCCACACGCCTTGGTCAGTCCCGCGCCGCGTTCCCAAACGCGCACTGTAATGCTGTCGGGCGAATCGACCGTGGCCATTGATACATTCACGCGTTCAGGAAACAACGGGTGCTGCTCCAGCGCCGGGCCGATGCGTGCGAGGTCAACGGCTGTTGCGTCCTCCACCCAGAAGATGCAGTGCGGATTGCCGACGTTGACAACACTCGCAAATCCGAGGTCAAACACGTCATCTTCTGCCGCGCCCGCGCCAGCGGGTCCGATGAACACCTCGCGCGTGTCGTCCACCGGATGCGCCAGCGGAATGTCGATCCAATCGAACCTCGGCGCGCCCATGTCAATCCGCGCGGCATCGGGGGCGATTGTCTGTGCCCTCAGCACGCCGGAGGCGGTTTCGATCGCATGGTCCCGAGCGCCACTCTCTTCGGCCAGCATCACCGCCACGCAGCGGGTGACATTGCCGCACGCGCCGACCTCGGAGCCATCGGCGTTGAATATGCGCATGAACACACCGGCGGCGCCCGAGGGCTCCAGAGCCACCACCTGATCCGCGCCGATGCCGCCGCCGCGATCTGCCAGCGCGCGCGCAAGCGCCGGTCTCACGCGAAACCCGTTTGTCCGTGTGTCGGCGATAACGAAATCATTTCCAAGCCCGTTCATCTTTCGGTAGCCGATCCGGGCCGAAGTGCGTGAAATCAAGCTTTCTTCCATACTCGCTTTATAGGAATGCTGGCAGGCAAGCGCAATTGCAGCAGAGTGCCCGGCGCGTTCGTCATGGTTGCACGGTCGCGCGAATTTGTCGCGTGTGTGGGTGAAACTTCTTGCATGGTGTGCGCTGCAGCGTGAGTATGGAGGGTCAACAGGGTAAATCGAGCGGGCCATGAAACAGGACGGTCATCCTGATCGCAGCGATGCGGTGGCGCGCCCGGCGCGGCGGCGACGGGTTGCGTCATGATCGGCATTGTCATCATCACTCACGGAAATCTGGCCCGCGAATTTCGCTCGGTGCTTGAGCACGTCGTCGGGCCGCAAAGCCAGATCGCCGCCATCGCCATTACGCCTGATGATGATATGGAGGAGCGGCGCGAGGCGATACTCCGCGCGATGAAGTCGGTGGATACGGGCGAGGGGCTTGTGCTGTTGACGGATATGTTCGGCGGAACTCCGTCAAACCTGGCGATCTCGGCGATGAACGGGGCCAATGTCGAAGTGATCGCTGGCGTGAACCTGCCAATGCTCATCAAGCTTGCGCGCGTGCGCGAGGAAAGCCACCTGCGCGAAGCCGCCGACGCGGCGCGCGATGCGGGCCAGAAGTATATTCGCGTCGTGAGTGAGATGCTCGCCGGAAGCTAGGCTGCGGCACTGGCGTCAGTGGCCTCGCGCGAACACGCCCAACGTGAGCGAATCCGAGGATGTCAGACCCCACCGATACCGAACCGCCCGGCGACGGGGTTTATCACTGCCTGGCGGAGGTTCAGATCCGCAACCGGCGCGGGCTGCACGCGCGCGCATCCGCCAAATTCGTCCAGATCGCGGAAAAGTTCGATGCCGACGTGAGCGTCACGAAAGACGGCGTCAGCGTGAACGGCGGCTCCATCATGGCGCTTCTGACATTCGGGGCGGCGCAGGGCACCACGATCCTGATCGAGACGAAAGGCCAGGAGGCCGAGGACGCGCTGGATGCGCTGATTTCGCTGGTTGAAGCCGGATTCCACGAAGACGACAACGGCGAGCCGAACAGCTCGGAGCCCGCCTGAAACACGGGCCGGCGTCAATCGGCCCCGGTTTGAGATATAAACTCATCTTTATGTCTTGATTGCTCCACGCGCCCCAGACGGGTATACCATTGGTCATGCCGCGCCGCCGGGATGCGCCCGCGCGCGGGTCCAACGCGAAACGAACGGATGAATATGCAGGGATTTTCAGACTACGCCGTAAAGGACATTGCGCTGGCCGAGTATGGCCGCAAGGAAATCGAGATTGCCGAGACCGAGATGCCCGGTCTGATGGCGC
>CAYFVF010000241.1:0-2938 GCA_964346335.1 uncultured Hyphomicrobiaceae bacterium | reverse complement strand
GCGTCTCGGCCTCGGTCACAAGCCCCTTGAGGTCTTCGCTGGTCGCGACCCAGACACCCGCTTCGTTGTCCCAATCGGCCCTGACGAAGATTACCGCATGACGCATGAGGGCCCCTGTCCTCCTATGTGCGTTTTCCACTTCTACCATCACCGGTTATATGGCGTCTGCCCGCAAGGCGGACAAACCGCTGTGGGGCGACTGCGCCACCCGCAAGTTGTGCCTTAATCCCCACAATATCGCGCATATGAGGTATCTGTAAGAATTTCTCGCGATGATAAAGGATGCGCTATGCCAGCAGACCTCAACTACGCTATCCAAGACGTAAATCATGCATTCAGACTTTTGTAATTTTCACTACGTGTGTTGAATTATTTTGAATTGAACAAGGTGGACACAGAATTTTTCGGGCAAGACAGTCTTATACGTCTAGATCGAGAAAATGTTGTATTCAATGATAGCTACTTCGCATCCAAAGAAAAATCTCTGCTTACTGCCAAAATGGCGATCGGCGCGAGCTTTTGAACATCAGCTATTGTACTGGATGATCTGTTAGAGGCTACAGGAGAACGACGCAATCCGCACTCAAATGAAGAATTTTTTCTCATTTGGAGCGTTGTATACGCAGTGAGAAATACAGTCGCACACGGGATGGCCGACCCGCGCTGGCAGGTATATCACCGCTACCGGCGCAAAATCACACTCCACCTCGCCGACCAAACAACCACCCTTGATCTCGCGCGGCTAAACGGCCGTCATTTTGAATACGAGCATATAGGCGGCCTCGCAAATTGGTTTCACCTGAAAGATCGTGCGCTTGACCTGATACAGCCGTAACTGGTGGACGCTGCGTCCCAGAGTGTTCTCTTGATAGTCGGGCAAGTTAGGCTTCAGCACCTGACAGCTATATCTTGCGCAGATGCACGGTCCGCACCGTGTGATCGCGCACCTTCTCCAGGATCAGCTGAGCGCGCTGGCGCGTGGGCAGGATGTTGGCCTTCAGGTTCGCTAGGTTGATCGTCTCCCAGATGTCCCGCGCCGTCGCCCGCGCCTCCTCGTCCGACAGCTTTGAATAGCGGTAAAAATACGCCGCCGGATCGCTGAAGGCCGTCTTGCGCAGGCGCATGAACCGCTCGACATACCACAGGCCGATCAGTTCCGGGTTGGCGTCGATATAGATCGAGAAATCGAAGAAGTCCGACACGAACGGGATCGCCTCGCCGTTGGTCGGCAACTTGGCGGGCTGCAACAGGTTCAGCCCCTCGACAATCAGGATGTCCGGCCGGTCCACGCAGATCGTCTTGTCCGGCAGCACGTCGTAGTGGAAATGCGAATAAACCGACGCCTCCACCCGCGGGCGGCCCGCCTTGACCTCGGCCAGAAAATGCAAGAGCGCGCGGGTATCGAAGCTCTCCGGGAAGCCCTTGCGGTTCATGATCCCGCGCTCTTCCAGAACGGCGTTGGGCAGCAGGAAACCATCGGTCGGCACGAGGTCGACGCGCGGGGAGTTTGTCCAGCGCGACAACAGCGCCTGCAGCACACGCGCCGTCGTGCTCTTGCCCACCGCCACGCTGCCCGCTACGCCGATGATGAAGGGCGTCTTGTTCTCGCTCTGGCCAAGGAAGCGCGAGGTCGCCGCGTGCAGCGCCTGGGATGCTTCCACATAAAAGTTCAGGAGCCGAGACAACGGCAGGTAGATTTGAATCACCTCGCTTTCGGACACGCGCTCGATCACGCCGGACAGCCGCTCCAGGTCCTGCGCGTCCAGCGTCATCGGCGTTTCGGCGCGCAACTCGGCCCATTCCTTCTTGTCGAAGGTCAGATAGGGCGAAATCGGCGAGGTATGGTCGGTCGTCATGGACGCGCGGGCCCGCTTTGCGTATGTCGCGCCTAGCTCTCTGTACGCCCAGCCGGGGGCATCGCCATGCGGTCGGCGAGCACGCTCATCACCGCGTCATAAGGAATGTCGCGTGTCTCCAGCAGAACCAGCAGGTGGTAGAGGAGGTCAGCGGCCTCCATTTTCAGCGCGTCATCGCTTTCATGGAGCGCGGCAATCACGGTCTCGATCGCTTCCTCGCCCATCTTGCGCGCGCAATAGGCCGGACCGGCGTCGAGAAGCGTGCGGGTGTAGGAGGTGTCCGCCGTGGTCTCCCGCCGCTGCTTGATGATGGTTGCCAGTTGCGACAGCGTGTCGTCTGCCATGTCTACCCCCTCTGGATTGCTGCAGTGAAAACCGGCCGGACAGGCCGGACGCGCAGCCTCAATCGTCGAGCCGGGTCGCGATGCCGGCATCGGCCATATGCTGTTTCGCCTCGCTGATGGTGTGGTCGCCGAAGTGAAAGATCGACGCGGCCAGCACCGCGCTCGCTCCGCCTTCGCGCACGCCTTCAACGAGGTGATCGAGCGTGCCGACGCCGCCAGACGCGATGACCGGCACCTCGACCGCATCCGCTATGGCGCGGGTGAGCGCGATATCGAAGCCAGCGCGCGTGCCGTCCCGGTCCATCGAGGTCAGCAGGATTTCGCCCGCGCCCAGTTCGACGACCTCGCGGGCGTAGTCTACCGCGTCGATGCCGGCGGGCTCGCGCCCGCCATGCGTGAAAATTTCCCAACGGTCCGGCTCCCCCGGTTCGGACACATTCTTGGCGTCGACCGCCACGACGATGCATTGCCGGCCGAACTTGTCGGCGGCCTCGCGCACGAAGTCGCGGTTATTCACCGCCGCTGTGTTGATCGACACCTTGTCCGCGCCGGCTTCCAGCAGCTTGCGGATGTCATCAAGCGTGCGCACGCCGCCGCCCACTGTCAGCGGCATGAAGCAGCGCTCCGCCGTGCGCCGGACAACATCGAGGATCGTGCCGCGCTGCTCGTGGCTAGCGGTTATGTCGAGAAAGCAGAGTTCGTCCGCGCCCGCCGTGTCATAGGCCGTGGCGGCCTCTA
>CAYFVF010000240.1:0-2966 GCA_964346335.1 uncultured Hyphomicrobiaceae bacterium | reverse complement strand
GATGGCGAATACGCATCGGTTGACGAGTTCGTGGGTCTCGCGCGCGCCATGCAGACCGACGGCAATGAGGAAACCGAGGCTTTCGCAGCGCCGGGCTCCGATGATCTTACCCTGAGCTTCGAGCGCTACGATAACGGCGAGGCGACACACTCCGTCACGCTGGAAGGCGTGTTGGGCAAGGATGGTTTGCGCGCCGCCCTCGAAGCGGAAGATGTCGAAGGGTTCGCGCAACCCGACGAACCTGACGATGCGTTTGAAGGCGGGGACATCGTTCATGGCGCGCCCCGCGTCGGCGGCCACGATGGATCTCCAGGCGTTGCCGTCGACGGCGCGGGGCGCGGCGAGGCCGCCGAGTTCCTGTTCTTCGATAGCGGTGAGGATGAGAGCGCGTTTGACGATGCCCGCGGCGGCTGGATCGACATCGTTCGCGGAGGCGGCTCGAATCGGGTCGATGCGAGCGGCGATCGCGGCGGCGACTGGACATCGCAGATCGATAACGCGGGCCGGCCGCAGACGGACGACAGGAGCCGCGTGCTGTCCGATGAGGCGGATCCGAGCGTATCGCCCGCCGAGGACGATGGCGGCGCGGGCTCCGGCGCGCACGAGATGAACAAGATGGACTGGAGCTAAGACAACATGCGTTTCGGTAATGCTGGCATGAAGCAATTTTGGTCTCAGCGGATGAGGCGGGCACACGAAACGTGAGCCGCGTCCGCAAAGGCCACAGAAGCCATGCGTCAAATATAGCCGAAATCCACGCTCAACGCAGGGCGCAAGGGCGCTTCCTCGGCGGGGGACTACGTTCGCGGCCCAACCGTGATCATGCCATCATGTTTCGGCGACCGCTAATCCGCCAAATGCGGACGTGCATCATTGAAGTGCCGGCAAGGGCGCAAAGGTTGTGCCACCCCGGTATTTGGCGCGCCTCCCCGATGTCTCAAGGCGCCTCGGCGGGAACGGAGGGGCGATTGGCGCTCACCTCGTGAGGACGAGCGGTGCCACGCCTTACTCGATGCCTGAGAGGAAGCGCATAGCGCCTTCAGCGTTGGCCAATCCGGCCCCGAACGTCGGATCGCGCCCCGCCTGTCCGAGATCGCGCGCGGTTTGGCGCAAGGACTGGAGAAGAAGCCCCCGATCAAGCCTCACGTTCTTTTCCAGCATGAGAGCGATGACGCCGCTCAAATGCGCGGCAGCGTACGATGTGCCGGACGCCATGTCGTAACTGCTGCCCGGAGTAATAACGAGGACATCGACCCCGGGCGCAGCCAGATCGATGTAGTCGCCGCGATTTGCCTGCATGTACGGTTTCGCTTCCACGTCAACCGCTGTGACGGACAACACGCCATTGTAAGCTGCCGGATACACGGGCAGCGCGTCCGGCCCTTCGTTCCCCGCCGCGCCAACCAGCAGGTAATTCCGGGCAACAAGCTCTGTCATCATGCGCCGCATGACGGGATCTTCGGGCCCGGCAAAGCTGAGATTGTAGATCCGCGCGCCGTTTTCCGCCGCCCATTCGAGCGCGGACGCGAGTGTGACTGTGGTGGCCTCGGGACCGCCGCTCCGTCCGGCCCCGTGAGCGAAAGCACGCGCCGCCAGCAAGCGCGCGCGCGGCGCGATCCCCCTCAGTTCCCCGCGCGCGGATATGATGCCGGCAATCGCCGTGCCATGCGGCTCGGACGCATCGCACGAGACATTTTCTTCGGTCCGTGCAAAGGCGTCGAACTGGCGTTCGATAACCCCGGCGAGGCCGGGATGGGTTGTGTCTATACACGTGTCGATGACCGCGATACTGACATCGCTCGTGCTCGACGGCGTGCGCGCGGCGGGAATGCGCAAGGCGGCGAGGCTGTACTGCCTATGCTGACTGGCAGTCTGTCCATCATCCAGCAACTGGTAGATATAGTTGGGCTGAGCGCTTATCACGCGCGGATCGGCGTTCAAAGCACCCACGATCTGCGGAAGATCGCGATTGCCCGGCAGCCGGAACTGGACCAGCACCTGATCCAGAAGGTCGATCGATACCTGGGCGACCAGCAGAATATTATAGTCCCCCATCAAATCGAGTTGCGTTTGTTCAGCATTCGCCGCTGCCATCATCACAACGATCTCGCGTGAGCGATGCGGCTTGCCCTCGAACAGC
Organism: uncultured Hyphomicrobiaceae bacterium; assembly: GCA_964346335.1. Classification (GTDB taxonomy): domain Bacteria; phylum Pseudomonadota; class Alphaproteobacteria; order Rhizobiales; family Rhodomicrobiaceae; genus Dichotomicrobium. Next base: position 826 of record CAYFVF010000240.1, on the reverse strand, counting down.
CCGGCCAGGTTGATCTCTCGAGGCGGCTCGCGCCGTTGCGGAAGCGGCGCGAGCGGGTCGCGTCCGCCAGGCTCGGCCTTGTCGGCAACCTTCGGCGCCGGAAGCGGCATGTCGGGCGCGGGCACCGGCTGGAAGCGCGGCTGCGCACGGCGCGGTTGCCGTTGTCTCGCGCGCGGCGTCTGCCGTTCGCGGCGGGGACGCACGCGCCGGCGCTGCCTTGGCGGCGGGCCGCGGCGTGCGCGCGGGCGTGTCAACTCCTTGAGGATCAGCGGCGCCAGCGCCTCGGGCAAACTGCGCTTGCGCCGCCGCCTATCGCGCCGCTTGCGCGGCCGGCGATTGTACTGTTGCCGTTGCGCGAGATGGTAGCTGCCCAAGGTTGAAGCGTGAGTTGCCTTGAAGTGGCTGTATGCGGGCTGGCTCAATGGCGCGGCATACGCCGGGGTAATGCTGCCGACGATGGCGATCCCGGCGAGAAGAAGCAACATTTTGCATATGCGGATCATGACTATCACTATTTACAATAAAATGAGCCGTGGACACATGTTTTCCCGCCGCCGCGACGAGTCTCATGAGAGATTGCAGGCCCTTGCGAATTCGCGACGTGCATCAGGTTTCGACCGTCACTCACTCGCGCCGGCCGGCAGCAGCGTCGTGATCACGCCCGATCCGCGCAGCGCCTCTTCCGCGTGGTCGATACTCTGCGCCTCCGGCGCGGACAGGGCGACGCGGTATAAACCGCCGGCCCTTGGCCCGTCCACGATCGTGACGCCCGCCTCGCGCAAGGCCGCAGCAATCGCCGTGGCGTTCGCGTCACGTTCAAAGCGCA
>CAYFVF010000239.1:0-2971 GCA_964346335.1 uncultured Hyphomicrobiaceae bacterium | reverse complement strand
GCATAGGTGATGAGCGTTTGCCCGCCCACCTGGCTGATCAGCGCGATCGCGAACAGCACTGACCACCCGGCGGCGGTCTGCGGCAACAGGGTCTCGCCCAGCAGGAGCACACCGGCAAACAGGCCAAGCGCGCTGAACAGCGACGACCACGCCATGATGCTGAAGGCGGCGTGAAACCGGCGCAGCCGCGCCACGCTGAGCTGGTAGGCCCCGTAGAAAACGGCTGTCAGCACGCCGAACAGATCGCCGTAGACATGGCGCAAATCCAGAGTGAAGCTCGCGCCCGTCAGCAGCACGGCGCCCGCGATCGCCAGCGCCATGCCCACGGTGAAAAGCCGTGTGATCCGCTCGCCGAACAGCGCCCAGGCGGCCAGCGCTACGAACACCGGCGCGAGGTTGGCCAGCAAGGTCGCGTTCGCCACCGTGGTGAAGGCCACGGAATAGTGCCAGACGCCCAGATCAGCCGCAAAGAACAGCCCGCACAGGACGATCGGCCAGCGCACAGGCACTTGGGTCTTGATGCTGTCGGGCCGGGTCTTGCGCGCCAGCATCATCAGCGCAGGCACCGCCAGCGCCACGCGCCAGAACGCCGTCGCCGCCGGCCCCGTTTCGCTCAGCCGCACGAGGATGGGCGCAACAGCAATCGCGCCGGCCCCGGCGACAAGCGCCAGCATGGCGATGCGCTGATCGGTGGGTGCGCCTGTCAAGCTGATCTGTGTCATGGGCGCCGGCTTTATCCTTCATGCCGAGGCATCATCATCGCGGCGCCGAACCTGCCCCGGCCAAGGGCGGGCAGCGTCGCCACCTATCGCCGCTCCGAGAGCGCCAGCCAGATCGCCGTGCCAGCCAGCGCGCCGCCAAACAGCCTGTTCTGCCAGCGCATCAGCCGCGCAGACCGGCTCAAGCTGCGCCCAAGCGCTCCGGCGGCATAGGCGACCGCGAGAAACACCGCAAGCGCGATCACCATCATTTCCAGGCCGAGAACCGCGATCTGGGCCGCCACGGACCCTCGAGCCGGATCGACGAATTGCGGCAGCAGCGCTAAGAAAAACAGCATCGCCTTGGGGTTCAGCAGATTGGTCAGGACACCTTGCACGAACAGCCGGGAATAGCCCCGGGCGGGCGCGCCAGCAGGCGTCCCGGCTTCCGTGCCCTCGTCACGCCAGAGGCCCCAAGCGAGATACAGCAGGTAGCCGACGCCCGCCCAGCGTACGACCTCGAACGCCCCGGCCGAAGACGCGAGCAACGCGGTCAAACCCGTTGCCGCCAGCGCGATATGCACGCTCAGCCCCGTGACCACCCCGAGCGCGGCCGCCGCGCCGCCCAGCCAGCCGCGCGCCACGGCACGCGACGAGATCAACAAGATGTCCGGGCCGGGCGCGATAGCAGCAGCAAAGCACACACCCGCGAAGGCGATCAGGATTTCCGGGTGTGGCATGGGGCACCTCGTCTCGGGTCTGGCTGGATCAGGCGGGTTCCACGCGCAGCGCGGCGGCCGCCTGAAGCAGCGCGGAATTGACCAGATCCAGCCGGGCGTTTACTTCCAACCCATGCAGAACCTCTTAGCCGTAGCTGACACCCTCCCGGGCTATCCGCAGGGCTTGGCGCAGCGCGCCGCGCGGCGTAGGTGCCGGGCGCGCCGCGCAGGTTATAGGCGCGCGCAGGCAAGCTCACAAGCGTTGATCCGGTGGCACCGCCCGCTCAGCTGCTGTCCCGGGACAGGGTGAAAAACCGAGAGGCGGCGGTCATGTCGGCCCTCTGCGCCTCGCGGCGGTCACGCGCGGCCGCGTCCTCGCCCCATTGCGCAATCTGCCAGTCCTCGTCGATATGCGCGGCCGCCCATGCCGCCTCGTTGTCGAGAAACCCGCGCGTCAGCGCCAGCGTCAGCACCAGCGAGGCGGTGAGGGTCGTCATCTGGTTCATGGCTGTCAGCGCGAAATCGTCATGGTTTTGCACGCAACGTTCAAGCGCCGCGATCGCCGTATCAGGCTGGCGCGCCGGGATCACCCCTTGCACCACCGCAAGCTCCGCGCCCAGCTCACGCTGCGCCCATGCGAGAATGGGGTCCCAGGTCTGCGCCTGGCGCGCAACCAGCTCTTGCGGCCACTCCGCCCGGTAGCACAGCAGATCTGTCTCGCCATAAGCCACCAGCCCGCGCACCACCTCCGCGCGCTGCGGTCCCGCCCGGTCGATCGCGCTGTTGGCCAGCCGCGTGAGCGGCATGGTGCTCGGCGCAATCTCCACCCCCTGCTCCGCCCACTCTGCGGCAACGGCCTCGGCCAGCGGCTTTGTCGGCAAGACCAGGTGGGCGCGCTGCGGGGTCCGCACGGGCCGGCCGTCGAGCACGACCTGCCAGCCGCTCTCGCCCGCCTTGGCCCACGCCGCGTCATAAAACCGTCGCGGGCCGGATTTTGATGATTGCTGCGTGTTCAAACCCACCTCGTTCGCCTGCCTTGTGCTAGCCCCGCCTGAACGGATCGCGCGGATCGTCCGCATCGAGGCCGAGCACATCCCATGTCGCCGTCATATGGTGCGGCAGCGGCGCGGCAATGTCGAACACCCCGCCACGCGGATGGGGGATGACAATCCGCCGCGCGTGGAGATGCAGCTTGCGCGGTATCTCGCCGCCAGGATGCGCGTCTGCGCCGCCATACTTGCCATCGCCGACGATCGGATGGCCGATCGCGGCGGCATGAGCGCGCAATTGATGGGTGCGCCCGGTAATCGGGGTCATGGCGAGCCAGGCAAGCCGTGTTCCGGCGCGCTCCAGAAGCGCATAGCGCGTGATCGCCAGTTTGGATTCCGGGTCGTCTGGGTCAGCCGGGTGAACCCGCTCATCGCCGTGGCCGCCGCGCTTGGCGAGGGCCAGCTTGATCTCGCCTTGCGCGGGTTTTGGAATGCCGATGACCAGCGCCCAATAGAGCTTGCGCGCGCTGCGGTGTTTCAGGCTGCGCCCCAGCTTCGCCGCCGC
>CAYFVF010000238.1:0-3007 GCA_964346335.1 uncultured Hyphomicrobiaceae bacterium | reverse complement strand
CGCGCGCGGTCCAGCTCAACGCGGTTATCGCTTGTGTGGCGCGCCTGCCCTACCCGCTCCGGCACCCGCGCGACATAGGGCGCATATCCGACCACATCCGTGGCCGCTTCGAGCGCCTGCGCTGCTTCAGGCGTGACCAGATCATCCGCGCCCGGCCCCAGTCCGGCAATGGCCAGCCATCCCGTCATGGCCGCCGCCCCTGCCCGTGCACGACAATCATCGAGAAGTAGGGCGCGGGCTTGCTCGGCGCTTCGCTCAGCCGGCGCACCGTCTGGTTCGGCATCGTCGCGTACTCGATCAGCCACGCCGCCTCCAGCCGGCCGGTCGCGGCCAGCGCGCGGCGCACCTTGTCGAGGTTGCGGCCGAGCTTCATCACGACGAGCGCATCCGCATCGGCCATGCGGCGGGTCAGTTCGTCTTCAGGCAGCGTGCCGGTCAGCACGACGAGCACGTCATCGCCCCAAGTGACAGGCAATCCGGTCGCCGTCCACGCGCCCGACATGCCGGTGATGCCCGGCACGACCTCGACAGGCACATGATCCTTCAGCCGCTCATAGAGGTGCATGAAGGAGCCGTAGAAGAATGGATCGCCCTCGCACAGCACCACAACATCCTCGCCCGCCTCGGCGATTCCGCGCAGATGCACTGTGCACTCGGCGTAGAACGCCGCCAGCATGTCCTTGTAGGCCGGATCGTGGAATGAAATTTCCGTCGTGACCGGGTATTCCATCGGATACTCGCGCGCATCGGCGTGCAGCATCCCCTCGATGATCCGGCGCGCCTGACCGGCCCGCCCCGCCTTGCGGAAATAGGCGACATGGCGCGCCACGCGGATGAGCCGGTCGGCCTTCACGCTCATCAGATCGGGATCGCCGGGGCCAAGCCCGACTCCGTAGATGGTGCCCGTGCTCATTCGGCTGTGCTCGCGATCGCGTTGACCGCCGCGACGGTGATCGCGCTGCCGCCCAGCCGGCCACGCACGATGCAGCACGGCGCAGGCCGATCAGCCCACAGCGCGTCCTTCGATTCCACCGCGCCGACAAAACCAACCGGGCAGCCGATGATCGCCGCCGGGCGCGGGCAGGCCGGGTCTTCGAGCATGTTGAGCAGGTGGAACAGCGCGGTGGGCGCGTTCCCGATCGCCACCAGCGCGCCTTTCAGCCGCGCCCGCCACAATTCCAGCGCCGCCGCCGAGCGGGTGGTGTTCAACTCCGCCGCCAGCGCAGGCACGCGATCATCGCCCAGCGTGCAGATCACCGCGTTGTCCGCGGGCAGCCGCTTGCGCGTGATACCCTCGCTGACCATGCGCGTGTCGCACAGGATCGGCGCGCCACGCTCCAGCGCCGCGCGCGCCGTCTCCACGAAACCGGGCGAGAAATGAATATCGCGCGCCAGCTCGACGAGGCCGGCGGCATGGATCATGCGCACCGCGAGCGGCTCTTCCAGCGCGTCGAAGCCCGACAACTCGGCCTCCGCGCGGATCATCGAAAAGGACTGCGCATAGATCGCCGCGCCGTCTGTTTCGTAAACATGCGGCATCAGCTCAACTCCGCAAGGATGGCGTCCGGCGTCAGGCCGCGCCGCGTCGGCGCGTCACCCGGCGCGCCATGCTCCACGAGGTCGAAGCGCCCATCGCGGCCAACCAGCGTAAAATCCGACGCACGCGGGCGCGCGCACCCCTTTTCACAACCAGAAACGTGCAGGCCGCCGTCGATCCGCCCGGCCAGCGCACGCGCAAGCGCGCGGGTCTCAACCGTCGCGGCCGGGCAGGCCGGCGCACCCGGGCAGGCATCCACGCGGAGCAGCGGATCGTCCGGCGCGGCGATGAACGGATGCGCGGACAGCGCGCAAGCGCCCTCCAGCGCGAACAGCCGCCAGGGCGTGACGCGCAGCGCGGTCGCGCGGCTTGCCACCACGAGATCGGCTAGGGCCTCGGCGGGAAGCTGGCCAAACGGCGCACCCAGCACCGCTCCGCCGATGTCATCGCCCGGTTGGGGCCGCGCGCGCGACGGGGCCGGCGGCTCGCCCTGCCAGGCTTGAGGCAGCGGGACCGAGCGCAACAGCCGCGCCATCCGCTTGGCCTCCGGGCCGCGCGCCGAGAACCAGTGCGCGAGCGCGATCACCGCGTCGATCGCCTCCTCTTCCGCCACCGGGCACCCCTGCGCCGCGCCATCCGCGCGCACGATCAAACCGCCCCGCGCGCCGCGCTCGATGCGGATGTCCGCCGGAGCATCGCCCAGGACCGGCCCATCACCGGCATCTACGGCGAACCCGAACTTGCCCGGCAGCGGTGGCAGCTCGCCCAGCCGCTGCGCCAGCGTCTCCGCCAGCCGCGCGGAGGCATCACCCGCGCGCCAGTCCGGCGCGACGATAATGTTGCGCCGCGCCTCCCGCTCCGGGTCGGCATCCAGCAACCCGAGCCCAGCCAGCACCCCAACTAGCGCCGCATGATCCTCTTCTGCCGCGCCGCGGATTTGCAGGTTCGCCCGGTTGGTCAGGTCGATGAAGCCGTTGCCGTACTGGGCCGCCGCCTCGCACAGCCCCATCACCTGCGCGCGGTCCAGCCGCCCCGCATGAGGACGCACCCGCACGATCAGCCCGTCACCGGACATCATCGGGTGGTAGGCGCTCGGGCACCATCCCTTGATGATCGCCATCATGCGCAATCCTCCAGCTCTGCGAGGATCGAATTGCGCCGCGTCTGCCATAAGCCCGCCTCGCGCAAGGCGGCGAAGCGGGCGCGCATCGCCTCAAGCGCCTGCGGGTTGGCTTCGTCCAAGAAGGCCGTCACGTCCTCATCGCCCAGCGTGGCGTCGAAGTAGCTATCGAAGAGATGCGATCCGACCTGCCCGGACAGGTGCGCGAAAGCCGCCATGTGCTCCAGCGTCGCCGCGATCTCCGCCGCGCCGCGAAAGCCGTGGCGTTTCATGCCCGCGATCCATTCCGGGTTGGCGGCGCGGGCGCGGACCACGCGGGCGATCTCCTCGGCTTGCGTGCGGGCGCGCGG
>CAYFVF010000237.1:0-3018 GCA_964346335.1 uncultured Hyphomicrobiaceae bacterium | reverse complement strand
AAAAGGTCGCACGCACGCGCTGCTTGCGGGGCGTCAAACGCAAAGTTATAAGGGCTTCAGGCGTTGGGTTACGGAGTGTGGCGCAGCCTGGTAGCGCACCTCGTTCGGGACGAGGGGGTCGCAGGTTCGAATCCTGCCACTCCGACCACCAGCTTCCACCGCCGCACCCGCCTTCACGCACCAGTCCCATCACCCCGGCACGCCGATCAGCGTGCGCCAGTAATCCCATGACGCCACCTCGCTCACCGTCTCGACCGGCATCGCCCGCAAGATGAGGCCGACCGAGACCGCAACGAGAAGCGGGATCATGATGGTATGGGTCACGACGAGGACCCTGTTGACCAATCGCCATTTGTGGGCGCGCACATTCATCCGCATGATCGAAATGAAGATCATCAGGCTGACCATCATATAATCGAGAACGAATATTCGATCAGATACCGTTGCGGTGTCGGAGTCGACCTGTGGCAGGGACAAATACAGCGCGACCGCCGCGAGCAGCGCCGTGACTTGGAGCGTGATGATCGCCTCGATATTGGATTGCGGAATGAATATCGACAGGTATGCAACAATCAAAATAAACATCAATGGAACGAGAACGCGAATGTAATAATCGGTCGTCTCACGCGTCATCTGCCAAACAAAGCGGCTTTGATAAAACGGCACAATACTCGGCTCATGGGTGAAGGCATTCACGACAGGCACAATTTCATTCGCGTAAGACACATATTGCTCAAGAACGTCCCAGTTTTCGACTCTCAGCGAGCTGTCACGCAGGGAAAGAGGCGGGGGCTGAACGATGAACTGGGTGTCGCCGCTACGCGGCTGGATGTCGATCGAAAACTGCTGGGTATCGAAGGGATAATCAGCGAAATCGGGATTGAAGCGAAACCGGCCCGATATGCGATAGATGCGCATGCTCTCCGGATAGGCATCGGTCGGGCCGCCGCCATAGATGGTTTCTTTCGTCAAGTGCGGGCCGTTGGTGCGTGGATCGATAAAGGCATTCGTGAACTTGATGTCGTCAAATCCGATCCGGTCGGATGCGCGAAGCGACAAGAAGAAATCCGCGTAGAAGGAGCGCCGGTCGTTATCGATCGCGTAGGTGCGCAGCATGTCGACATCCAGATACAGCGTATTGATGCGGCTCAGCGTTCCTTCGCGCGTGCGCACGAACTGGATTGGCGCGAGCTGCGTGCGGCCAAGCGTATGAGGCAGGATGATGACGAACGGTGTCTGCGCGCGGGTCCGCACATCGGGGAAAAACGACCAGTTCTCGAACTGACCTTTGAATGCGCCGCGGCCGGCGGCGTAGGTCTTGCCCAGCGCCTGCAGCACGGCGTTGCGCATGTCTTCCAGCGTCGCGTCGCGTCCCTCAGTGCGGGCGGCCTGTGCGGCAAGCGTGACCATATCGGCGTACCTTGCTCCGTAGCTGATCGCTTCGAGGTTCGCCTCGGAGAATGGATCCGGCTCGTAATCCGGGTCACAGGTTCCATCCGTCCAACCCGGCGCATCGGACAGTTTAGCGCCCTCGAACAGCCAGTCATCGGGACTGCTCTGGGTCACGAAATTGCGAACGGGATCGCGCACGACGTCCGGCACATTATCCCAGTCGAGCTGGTAGATCGCGTTCTGGTAGGGCTTGGACATCGCATCGGCCACGCGCGAGACATTGCCGACCAGCATGATGGCGGGGGTGAAGTCGGCGTCGGCGAATGACTGGAGGACCTCGTCAGAGATCGCCGTGCCGACCGCGAGGATGACAAGCTCGGTCTGCTTGGCCTTCATGTTGGCGATCGCGGCTTCCAGCGCCCGGTCATCAAGGCGCGCGCGCCAGCCGCTGCCCGTTGTCCCGATGAGATGGTCCGCCTGGATACGGTCCGCGATCCGGCTGTCCTGCAAGCTGTTGCGAATGGCCCTGATGTAGGATGGACCGTCGCGCCCGAGGAAGGCGACCGAGCCAAACCCCATCTCCTTCGCGAATTCGGCCATCACGGGCACGCGCTCGGCTTCTTGCGAGGGGCGGGTGGAGAACACGTTGGGATACTCTGAGAAGATGTCGGACACGGACATGTGGGAGATGAGCGGGACGTCGCTGTCGCGGACCTCGTCACCCAGCGCATCGAACACCCTTTCGCCGCGCGTTGAGCTGGTCAGTCCGACGATTGCCAGCAGGTCCGGCAAGGCCAGCGCGGTGCGCATGTTCTCGATGGTTTGATCGGTGTCTCGCCTGCCATCGAGGATGGTGATGTCAATAGGCCGCCCGTTGATCCCGCCGCGCTCGTTGAAGCTCTCTTGGCGAAGGCCCACGAGGCGTTCGAGGGCTGCGACCTGGCCGCGGTCGTAGCAGCGCTGGATGTCGGAATCGACCAGCAGCGCGAGCGAAACAGGCGGCCCCGTCGCGGCCAATGCCTCGTCCTGGGCGCGTAGTTCGGTCGCGCCCGCGATTATGAAAGCCGCCGCCATCATCAAGAATGACATGCCAAGCGGGCTTGGCTGCCATGCGCCGCGCCACCGCACAAATCCCCTCATCGCCCTATCCCCCCAGGTCGCACACAGCGTCGTCGCGTTAACCAAGCGCGCGATAATAGCCCCTCGCGTAGCCGAATGATACGCGTTTAAGATTTTTGAAAGGATCGTGTCATGCTCGCAAACGCCGTGGATGCGGCGCGGGCGCAACGGGATCGAAGGGCCCGCTTGATCAGGGCAGGCGCGTTATCGGTCCATCAGCTTAAGCAGGTCATGTACCGCCCGCGTGTTGAGGACATCCACGGCCTCCAGCCACCCGCGACCGGCCTGTGCCACGCCGAAGCGCATGGCCGCCAGCCCGTTGACGGAATGCGCGTCCGTGCCGATCGGCACCTTGAGGCCCATGTCCCGCGCCATCTTGCAGCGTGCATCGTCGATATCGAGTCGGTTCGGGTGCGCGTTCAGTTCTAGAAAACAGCCGCGATCCTCAGCCGCGCGCATCACGCGCTCCAGGTCGATGTCGTAAGCCGGGCGCTCGTTGATGAGCCG
>CAYFVF010000236.1:0-3072 GCA_964346335.1 uncultured Hyphomicrobiaceae bacterium | reverse complement strand
CCTTCTCGACATAGGTGTTGTGGTGCTTGTCGTGGTGATATTCGAGCGTCTCGGCCGACATGTAAGGCGCGAGCGCGTCATAGGCATAAGGGAGTTCGGGAAGCTTAAAAGTCATGAAAATCCTCCAAGCGTTAGCCGTTTAAGTCTGACTTCTAGCTAATTGTTTCGTGGAGGTAAGGCAAGGCGCGTGGGCCGCGCGGATGGCGGTGGCGCGTGGTGACGCGCTTGGAGCGCCAGGGCAATTCGCAGATCTCGCGAGGAAGAGAGCGGAGGCAGCCCGGAACCCCTGCATTCCGCGCTGCCTCCAGACCGTGCCGAGGAAAGGTATGGTTGATCACAGGGATTAACGATGACGAGAATGCCAGCGCGCACATGAACGCGGCCTGAATGGTGCGGTTGGCGCGCGTTCATGCTTCTGGGATGGGTTCGTGAGCTGATAAAGAAAAATGTCAGCCGGCCTGTAAGCCGGGTTCTGTGCGCGAGGTTTCCCCCGCGTGATGGCCATTCATCTGGGACGCGCGTTGCCGCGCGCCTCGTGCAACCAACCCGGGCGGCGGTCTGGAAACGGACCTGAAGGCTTACGCCCTCATGCCGCCCCTATTCGGTCTTGCTCCCGGTGGGGTTTGCCGTGCCGCGCCTGTTGCCAGCCGCGCGGTGCGCTCTTACCGCACCCTTTCACCCTTACCCGCGAGGCCGCGGGCGGTTTGCTTTCTGTGGCACTTTCCCTGGGGTCGCCCCCGCCGGACGTTATCCGGCACCGTGTTTCCATGGAGCCCGGACTTTCCTCCGCGCGGTGCGCGTCGAGCGGTTTCGCCCCACAGTCACGCACCAGCGCGGCGGCCATCCAGCCGGCTGACATATTGGATAAATGGCGATTTCGCGCGCGGGTCAAGAGGGCGCCGCGTCTCGGTGAAAAGGAGATGCGCGCCGGACGCATCCCCTTTTGCCGACGTCTTACTGCGTCGTGCCGCCGTTGCCGGTTCCCATGTTCTCGGACGGGGCGTCAACCGACTGTTCCGTCGAGAACGACATCCGGACATCGCCGTAGCCGTAAAACATCAGCGCGCCAAAGATAAGACCAAAGATAATGGCCGTGACAATCGCGTTCGCCAGCCGGTTACCGAAAGCGAGCAGGTTGCCCAGAAGGCTCACGATGAAGACGACGCCGGACGCGATCAAAACCGGCTCCAGCCAGGAATATTCAACGGGCAAAAACATGTGTGCACTCCCCTTTGTTAACGCCAGCCGCTCATGCAGCCTATCAGCCTTATAACGGAATCGTGACGATGTGATTACATAAAATGCGCCTTGCCCAGCCGTTATGCAGACGCGGGACAGGCGATGCAAGACCTCCGGCGGCCCTGTGCAGGGGGGCTGGCTGGATGGTTACTCTGTCTGGCGCGCCGCCGCCTGTTGTGCGCGCCGGGCCTTGCGTTCCGCGCGGCGGTGTTGATAGGCCTGAAGAAATCTCAGGCTCACCCGATAAGAGATCCAGGCGAGCAGGATGGTCCAGGGAATCGACCCCAGCACGATCGGCATGCCCCAATAGCTCAGCAGCGTCTCGATCCACGCCCATACCGCTTCGAGAAATCCGGCATCCGGCGGCGCCGTGCCGGCGAACAGCGCGGCGAAAGCCTCGTAGCCCGCGATGTCGCTCCAGTGGCCCATCATCGCCTTGCCGGTCAGGTAATAGACGTAATAGGTGGGCACGATCGTGAAGATGTTGGTGACCCAGGTGAACGCCAGCGCCGGGATCAACGCGAAGGGACGGTCCAGCAGCCGCGCCGCGATGATCCAGCTGAGCACCACACCGCCCATCTGGAGACCGAACAGTGGCACGAACGCCCAGGTCACCCCCATCATCACTCCGCCCGCAGTGTGCTCGGGCGGGTGCGGACTGCGAAGCATCGGGATGTGCAGGCGATAGCGAATCAGGCGCGCAAGCGGGTTGCGCCGCTTCTGGCGAGGACCGGCTGCCATTGGCTGGCCTGTGGGTTGATCGTGGGTTGTCATCCGTTTCAAACGTCGTTGCCTGGGTGCGGCCAGAGGGTTCCTGGTTATGCAATCCATGCGAAGTAGGCGTAGTGGCCCATACGCGTCAAGGTGCGTGCGTTTTCGGCGCGGCAGTATCGGCGTCAATGGTTGACCGGAGGCCATGCGCGGCCCGGCGATCACATTATCTCCCAAAACGACTCCCGCCCCATTTTAGACCTTGATCGGGGCGCACGATTTTCTCAATCGTGAAAAGTGAGTTGCCGAGGTTCTTGGCAGTGAGGTTCTTGGCAGTGAGAGGGGCGCGTTTTGCGTGGTCCCGGGGGGAACGCCAACACCGCCCTTCTCGTTTTGAGAAACGTGGCGGATAACAAAAATCAGCGAGAGCAGACATGAGCGCGGTCAGCAATGCCAATCTGAATCAATGGGTCGCCATCGCCCAGCAACTGTGCCGAAACGCACCGCATTCCGCGGCGTGCCCGGATTGCGGCAAGAGCACGCTGGTCATGCAGGATCGCGAATACGGCCCGCCGCATAGCAGGGGGCGGGAGCGGTACCTTTTCTGCACAAGCTGCGGCGCGTTCAATGTCGTCAGCCTGCGCCGCGCGGGCGTGCCGGTCGGCTCCTGAGCGGTTGCAGCGGCTGCAGGTCTCGCGTTCGCGCCTGCTTGCGCTTATGCTCTAGGCAGCGAGTTCGAGCGGCAGAGAGCGTGAGTGATGAGCAGCCTGGCGGGCCGGAACATTCTTTTCATCGTCGGCGCGGGCGTTGCGGCCTACAAGGTGCTGGATGTTATGCGCCGGGTGAAAGAGCGCGGCGCGGGCCTACGCACCGTGCTCACGCCCGGCGCGACGGAATTCGTCACGCCGCTGAGCGTCGGTGCGCTGAGCGAAGCGCCCGTGTTCACCGAGCTTTTCGACCTCAAAAACGAGACCGAAATTGGCCATATCCGGCTCGCTCGTGAGGCCGATCTCATCGTTGTCGCGCCCGCGACCGCCGATCTTATGGCGCGGATGGCTCAAGGCCATGCGGACGACCTGGCGACCACCGTCCTGCTCGCCGCCGACACGCCGATCCTGTGCG
>CAYFVF010000235.1:0-3101 GCA_964346335.1 uncultured Hyphomicrobiaceae bacterium | reverse complement strand
GCGCGACACGCTATCAGTTCTTCCGCCGGGTTATGTCCTACAGGCAGCCACGGCGGCGCATGCAGCGGCGGTAGTCGCTTCTGCGACGGAACGTGTCACGGCATACGCGGCGGATGCGGCCGCAGTTGCGGGCTGGACCACGCACCCGGCAGTCACGGCGGCGCATGCAGCGGCGGAAGTCGCGTCCGCGGCCGAATCTGTCACGGCATACGCGGCGGGCACGGCGGCAATTGCGAACCGGCCCTCGTACCCGGCAGTCACGGCGGCGCATGCAGCGGCGGAAGTCGCGTCCGCGGCCAAATCTGTCACGGCATACGCGGCGGGCACGGCGGCAGTTGCGTCGGCCACGGTCGCCACGATAGCTGCCGCAATCGCCTCGCCGCATGCAACGGCGGAAGTCGCGCCCCTCGCCATACTTCAAGCGACACTCCGCAAATCGCGGAACGCAACGCAACTGCGCCTGCTGCGTAAGCGGCTCAATCGCAGGCGCCTGCGACCACGGTACGCTGGATGCAGCACTTGCACCTGTTGAAACAAAGATCACCGTCAAAAACGCGAAAATTCTGATCACTTCTTTGTTCTCCCCCTCCTCAGGACTCTCAACTTCTTTCCTCGACTGGCCGGAGGATCATACAGACTATGTTTTCTGCGACAATTAAATTCATCGGTGCGGTTTAAGCTTGATGCTGTGCGTCGTCGCCGGCTCGCTCTTCTCACGATGATGCGCCTACCAAATCCACATCAAAGAAATTGACCGAATTTGACGCAGATCAATTGCGGGAGCGCCGGCGCGTGTAAGCGTTGCTTGACACATCAAGCTGTAAGAGAGATTGGACGGTCCGGTCATGCGCATCGTGCTCATTCACCCCAATTACCACTCCGGCGGCGCGGAAATCGCGGGGAGTTGGCCGCCAGCCTGGGTCGCCTACATCACCGGTGCCCTGAAGGCGGCGGGCTATACCGATGTGCGCTTCATCGACGCGATGACCAACGACATCACCGATGACGAGTTGCGCTACATCCTCGCGCAGGAGAAGCCGGACGTGGTCGGGACAACGGCGATCACCCCGTCAATCTACAAGGCCGAGCGCGTGCTGGAGATCGCGAGGGAGGAGCACCCCGACGCGGTGACGGTGCTGGGCGGCGTCCACGCGACCTTCATGTACAAGCAGGTGCTGAGCGAAGCTCCTTGGGTTGACGTGATCGTGCGCGGCGAGGGCGAGGAGATATTCGTCGAGCTGATCCGCGCGATAGATGAGGGCCGCTGGCCGCAACAGGCCGACACAATCAAGGGGCTGGCTTACGCGAAAGACCGCGAGATCGTCGCGACGCCAGCCGCGCCGACAGTCAAGAACCTGGAGGGCATCGACCCCGACTGGAGTGTGCTGGAGTGGGAGAAATACATCTATGTCCCGCTCGGCGTGCGCGTCGCGATCCCGAACATGGCGCGCGGCTGCCCGTTCACCTGCTCGTTCTGCTCGCAGTGGAAGTTCTGGCGCGATTACCGCGTGCGCGACCCGAAGGCGGTGGTCGACGAGATCGAGAAGCTGGTCGAGGAGCACAATGTCGGCTTCTTCATCCTCGCGGACGAGGAACCGACCATCAACCGCAAGAAATTCACCGAGTTCTGCGAGGAGCTGATCGCGCGCGGCCTGCCCGACAAGGTGAAATGGGGCATCAACACCCGCGTCACCGACATCTGGCGGGACCGGCACCGGCTGCACCTTTGGCGGCGCGCCGGGCTGGTGCATGTCAGCCTCGGCACCGAGGCCGCCGCGCAGATGAAGCTCGACCGCTTCAACAAGGAAACCACGATCGACCAGAACAAGACGGCCATCCGGCTGTTGCGCGAGGCTGACATCTTCGTGGAGGCGCAGTTCATCGTGGGGCTGGAAAACGAGACGGCGGAGACGCTCGAAGAGACCTACCAGATGGCTTGGGACTGGCAGCCGGATCTCGCCAACTGGGCAATGTACACGCCGTGGCCGTTTACCCCGCTGTTCCAGGACCTTGGCGACAAGGTCGAGGTGTTCGACTTCGAGAAGTACAACTTCGTCACGCCGATCATGAAGCCGGAGTCTATGGACCGGGCGGAATTGCTTGACCGGGTGATGAACAACTATCGCCGCTTTTACATGAAAAAGGCGCTGTTCCACTATCCGTGGCGCGGGACAGGCTTCCGCCGGCGCTACCTGCTCGGATGCCTGAAGGCGTTCCTGAAGGCCGGGTTCCAGCGGACCTTCTACGACCTCGGCAAGGTCGGCTATTGGGGTCCGCAGTCGAAGAAGAAGGTCGATTTCCACTTCGACAACACCCGGCAAATCGCGCCCGCCCAAATGGAAGACTGGGAAGCGGTCGCGGAGAAGCGCCGGCAGATCAAGGAGCGTACCGGCAAGACCGGCAAGAGCAGCGGCGAGGGCCAGCCCAAGCCGGTCTCGGCCTGCGGCGGCGGCAAGGAGCAACTGCCCGAAAACGTCGCGGCGGAGTAAGTCGATGGCTGCGCACGGCCAAAGCGCGATCCGAAAAAACCCATCCCGGACCCGATCCGCGATGGGGACCGGTTTTCGGATAAATCGAGCGTCAGAGAAAAAAGCGCCGCCCGGCCATGTCGGGCCGAACGCCATCACGCAGGTGATCGCTGCGCTGCGCCATCTTCATGGCGAACCGGCATGCGCCAAGGTCCTGGGGGCTGCTGGCCTTACGCACTATGGCGCGCATCCACCTGACGAGATGGTGCATGAGTCGGAAGTCAGCCAGTTGCAGCGGGCTGTTCGCGCAGAGTTTCTTCCCCGAGATGCGGAGGCCGTGCTGATCGAGGCGGGATTACGGACGGGCGATTATCTGCTGGCCCACCGCATTCCCCGTTTCGCTCAAGCCGGTCTCCGCCTTTTTCCGCCCGCCATCGCGGCGCGGGCGCTGATCGGCGCGATTGGCGGCCACGCCTGGACCTTTGCCGGGAGCGGTACGTTTCGCGCACTACCCGGCCATCCGCTTATCATCGAGATCGCGGGTTGCCCGCTGGCCGCGGGGCAGACGAGCCATGCGCCGGTTTGCGCGCTTTACGCCGGGGTATTCCAGCGGCTGTTCGAGGTGTTGGTTTC
>CAYFVF010000234.1:0-3108 GCA_964346335.1 uncultured Hyphomicrobiaceae bacterium | reverse complement strand
CCCCAGCCCTGTTTGCGCATGATCACTGGATTCATCACGGTCAGTACCGGAACCCGGTAACGGGCGAATGGTGCTGCGGCGAGCACGATTGCTTCCCCGTGCCCGCGGACCAGGTGTCCATCGGTTCGGCGGGATATACGATCGGCCACCTCGGCGAGACGGTTCCTTACAACCGCGTGCTGAAAAGCGAGGACGGCCAATATTGGCGATGCCACCGGCCCGATGGCACACGGCGCTGCTTCTTCGTGCCAAACGCGGGGTCGTAGCGCTCAGGCGGGCGCGCCTTGCGGATAATGCCGGGCGCGCCACGCCGCCACGCGCGGGCTCATCAGGCGGAACCACAGCGGCGGCACCGGCGCGATCATCAACATGAGCGGATAGCCGAACGGGAGCTGCGGCGCCTCGCCCTCCGGGTAGTCCTGCAACAGCGGATAGCGCCGCGAGGGGTGATAGTGGTGGTCCGAGTGGCGCTGAAGATTGATGAGCAGCCAGTTCGTCACCTTGTGCGAGGCGTTCCATGAATGATGCGGCTGCGTGCGCTCATAGCGGCCGTTATCGAGCATCTGGCGGCGCAGGCCGTAGTGCTCGACGTAATTGATGGTCTCCAGCAGCGTCCGGGCCACCGACGCCTGCCCGGCGAACAGCGCCACGCCGATCCACCCGGCCAGCGCATAGGCCAGGCCAAGGAACGCCGCGTATTGCGCCGCGCAACGCCAGAACGGGTTGGCCGCGCTCCAGATGGGCCGTCTGCGCCGCTCCATCCGCCGCCGAACGATGAGCCACGCCGAGGCGAGGCTGCCAATCAGCGCGCGGGGATAAAAGCGGAAGAAACTCGCGCACTCGCGCGCGGAGACCGGATCGCGCGGCGTGCCGACATGGATGTGGTGGCCGTGAACATGCTCGATGCAGAAATGGCCATAGAGCGTCGAGCACATCAGCACTTCTGCCAGGCCGCGCTCGAAGCGGTCGTGCTGATGCATGAGTTCATGGGCGTAGTTGATGCCGATCCCGCCGGTGACGATGCCGAGCGAGAACGCGAGCAGCGCCAGCTCCCAACCGGCCAGCTCGCCGGCGTAACCGACATAGCCGATGACCCCGAAGAGCATCACCAGTTGCGCCGGCGCCCAGACCCACGTCAGCAGACGATACCAGAACAGCGCGCCTTCCTCGGTCGCCGGATCAAGCGCGGCGCTTGTATGGCGCACGGCCGTGTCAGCCAGCGGAATGCCGAGCAGCGCGTAAAGCGCGGCCGCGGAAATCCAGGCGCCGCCAAGCCACGCGCCAAGCGCCACGACTGGCGGAAACGTCAGCGAAATCGCGAAAGGAATGGCATGGCGCATGGCTTCTGCTCCTTGTCCACTCCGATAAAATTAACGCAGCCGGATTTCCGCGCCAATCCCGTGCCACCGTGACGCGCACGGCCTTTTGATCGGGTGTGAGTGGCGCTTCGTCTAATCACGCGTTTAATGAGGAAGTGTTCAGCACATAAGTATTTCTATGAAGGAGAAATCTCATGCGTTTGGTGCAATTGATGGCGGTTCTTTTGGTCCTGGGCTGGGCCGGTGCCGCGCAGGCCGGCGGGCAATATGTCGACGAAACGGGCTTTGCCACCAGCGGCCACGACGTCGTCGCCTACTACGGGTTGGAGCAGGCCCCGGTGGGCGAGGAGCAGCCCGAAGCGGTTCCCGGCCGCAAGGACATCACCGCCGAGTACAACGGCGCGACCTGGGCGTTCGCCACGGAAGAGAACCGCGAGAAGTTTGTCGCCAATCCGGAGAAGTACGTTCCCGCATATGATGGTCATTGCGCCTATGGCGTGGCCAAGGGCGGCAAGGTTCCTGCAAACCCCGACTTGTGGCGCATCGTTGACGGACAACTTTACCTGAACATCACGAAGAACGTGGTCGGCTTCTGGGAAGAGGACATTCCGGGCAATGTCGAACAGTCCAAGGCCAACTGGCCGGGCATCGCCGACAATCCGGCGTCCGACCGCACGATCCCGATGTTTACGTCCGACGCGCCGAAGGCGAGCTGATCGCGCAGCGGCCGCGTCCAGGATATCGCGTACTCCCCTCTCCCCTGCGCGGTACCCTGACACCTTGAAAGCCGGCCGCTGTGCTGGCGCCGTCCGCGCACCCAATGATTTCGGTGTCGCGCGGGCGGCGCTTTTCATGCTAGTCTCCGTAATACCGAGGGGGGCCTGCGGCAGCAGGCTGAGACCGGATTGATGCCATCCGGCCACCCTTAGAACCTGATCCGGTTTGCACCGGCGTAGGGACGGATGACCATGGACACGCTCGCCACATCACCCGAAATCCAGACTGAACGGCTCCGCCTGCGTGGCTGGCGCGATGGGGATCATGCGCCGTTCGCGGCCATGTGCGCCGATCCGCGCGTCATGGCTTACCTCCCGCCGATCAACGACGATGCCGAAGTCGCGGCCTATCTCGACCGCGTCACTGCACATCACGAGCGCCACGGCTTTGGCTACTGGGTGCTGGAGGCGCGCGCGACCGGCGCCTTCGCGGGCCTTGCCGGGCCGATCGTCGTCTCGTTCGAGGCGCATTTCACGCCCGCCGTCGAGATCGGCTGGCGTTTGCCGGTCGCGTTCTGGGGCAAGGGACTGGCCACGGAGGCAGCCCGCGCCTGCATCCATTACGGCTTCACGACGCTCGGGCTGAGCGAAATCGTCGCCTTCACCGCGCCTGGCAACACCCGTTCGCGCGCACTGATGGGCCGGCTTGGCATGACGCATGACCCGGCGGACGATTTCATCCACCCGGCGCTGCCGCCCGATCACCCGCTGCAACCCTGCGTGCTCTACCGGATCACGAACCCGCACCACGACCAAGGATAGAACGACATGAACAAGGTTACCCGACCGAACGAACTGGAAACGCCAAAGGTCACGACCGGCGCGCTGCCCGCGAGCAGGAAGGTGCATAGCGCACCGGAAGGCCACCCGGACATCACCGTGCCGCTGCGGGAGATCGCGCTGTCCGACCCCGACCAGCCAGCGTTTCACGCCTACGACACCTCCGGCCCGTACACGGACGAGAGTGTCGAGATCGACGTAGAGACGGGCCTATCCCGAGCGCGCCAGGCATG
>CAYFVF010000233.1:0-3111 GCA_964346335.1 uncultured Hyphomicrobiaceae bacterium | reverse complement strand
CTCAGGAACGTGTCGATCACGCTGTCGCGCACCATCATCGAATAATCCAGCGCCGACATGTCCGCCATGCCGCCATCGGCATGGCGCGTCCCGACATAATCGCTGAACAGCGCATACTGCTCAGCCGTTGGAACAGACGCCACGCGCTCGACGTGCAAGTCGTGGTTTCGCTTCCAGACGCGCTTGTGGGTGCGCTTGCGCTCGAATTGGTCGACCACGATGCGCACCGAAACGCACGCCGAGCAATTCTCGCAGTACGGGATGTAGGCGATGTTCTGGCTGCGCCGGAAGCCGTTGGTCAGCAGGTTGTCGATGATCGCGGTGGACTTGCCCGGCACCAGATGGGTGAACAGCTTGCGTTCGCGCCGATTCGGCAGGTAAGGGCAAGGCTGCGGCGCTGTGATGTAGAACTCGGGAAATCGCCTTGCGTGTCGTGTCACGTTTCGCTCCACTTCGCGGGCGGGGGCATTGGGCAGAAATCCCCGCCTTTCACCGCCGCAGGTAGAAACGGTAACGGAACAATCCAAGGCAAATCAAGCGCGCTGCATCGCCTCACGAAACATCGGCGTTTTCAATCAGATGCTGCACCGCATTAAACAGCACAGCCAGATCTTGCGGACGTGACATCTGGTGCGCCCCGTCCTTGACGAGATGGAGGTGGGCGTCATCGGCTTCCAGCCGCTGTGCCAGCTCCAGCGAATGCCGCCACGGCACATCCGGATCGGCCATCCCCTGAAGGATGCGCACCGGGCATCCGGTCTCGATCAGCGTCTTTGGCGGGATCAGGTGCGCCTTGCCCTCCTCGATCAGCTTGCGCGTGATGGGATAGCCCCCGGCATCGTATTCCGAGGGGCGGATGAACTGGCCTTCTTGCTCGACCTGCGCGCGGGCCTCTTGCGGCAATTCGTTCCAGATCAGCTCGGTCATGTTCCAGGCCGGCGCGATCAGCACGAGGCCCGCGACACGCGCGCCAAGCTCCGGCGTATCGCGCAGCAACGCACGCATCAGCAAGAGCGCGATCCAGCCGCCCATGCTCGATCCGACGATCACGACCTTCTGCGGGTCGGCCCATTGGAGTACCGCGCGGGTCTGGGCCAGCCAGTCGCCGATCGTGCCGTCCGTAAAAGCGCCGCCGGATTCGCCGTGGCCGGAATAATCAAGGGCGAGGAAGCCATAACCGTGCCACGCGCTCCAGTCCGCCAGCACGCTCGCCTTGGTGCCGCGCATGTCGGAATTGAAACCGGACAGCCACATGATCGTCGGCCGCTCCGGCGCGGATGGCGGGCGCGAAATGGCTGCGATCTGCGTGCTCGTCCCGTCCGCACTCGTTACCGGAATGAATTGGGCGGGCAGCGAAGATTGATTGTTTTCGGTGCTCATCTTATGGTTGCGCGTCCTTTCGCCTGATTGGCGCGACCAGCATCACAATTTTGCGCAGGTGTTCAAGCGTGACCGGCAAGCCGTCCCCGATAATACTTCAGGTTGTGCCCGAGCTGGACACTGGCGGCGCGGAAAAATCCGCGATCGAGATGGCCGAGGCGGTCACGCGCGCCGGGGGGCGTTGTCTTGTGGCGTCGCAGGGCGGGCGCATGGAGGCCGCGCTGGCCGAGGCCGGCGGAGAACTGGTCCGCCTCCCGATCAAGACCAAGAACCCGTTGCGCATGGCAGCCAATGTCCGCGCGCTGCGGCGCGTGATCCGCGCGCACAGCGTCGATCTGGTTCATGCGCGCAGCCGCGCCCCGGCCTGGAGTGCGCTGGCGGCGGCCCGATCGGCCGGCATCGCGTTCGTGACCACCTACCACGGTGCCTACAATCAGAAGTCCAGCGCCAAGAGCGTGTATAACTCGGTGATGGCACGCGGCGACATCGTGATCGCCAATTCGCGATACACCGCGGAGTTGCTGATGCGTCGGCACGGGAGGATGCCCGAGCGTGTGCGCGTGATCTATCGCGGTGTCGACGTCGAGCGATTCGCGCCGGAGGCGGTCGCTCCGGAGCGCGTGGCTAGCCTTCGCGATGAATGGGGCGTATCTGCCGGCACGCGCGTTGTCCTTCAAATCGCAAGGCTCACCCGCTGGAAGGGCCAGGACATCGTGATCGCGGCGGCGGAGCGTCTGCTGAAGCGCGCGGATATGGCCGATGTCGCGGTGGTGCTGGCAGGCGACGCGCAGGGCCGCCACGACTATGAGCAGGAGCTCCGCGACATGATCACCGCGCGCGGCCTGCGCGATCGCGTCAAGCTGGCCGGTCATGTATCGGACGTGCCCGCCGCCTGCAGCGCCGCCACGCTGGTGGTCGTCGCCTCGCGCGAAGCCGAAGCGTTCGGCCGCGCCTCCGCCGAAGCGCAAGCCGCCGCCCGGCCGGTCATCGTCGCGGATCGTGGCGCGCTGCCGGAAACGCTGGTGCCGATGACCGCCGCCATAGACGGCACAGGTTGGCTGGTCCCCCCGGATGACGCGGAGGCGCTTGCGGAGCGGCTGGAACACGCCCTGCGTCTCCCACCCGACGCGCTAACGTCAATCGGGGCGCGCGGCCGGGCGCATGTGAGCGCGCGCTTCACCACCCGCGCCATGCAGACAGCGACGCTTGCGGTCTACGACGATTTACTCGGCTCGCGGCTTGCACAAAAATTTGGTGACGTGGCGTCTCCGAATTCGGATGATTCTGTCGTCGACACGCCCACGGAGGCCCATGAATTCACTTAAAGGGCAAAAATGCGCAATTTTTTCAAAATCTCCCGTTCCTTCTGAGGCAGATTTGATTATGACTAGAGACAAGAGTCATGGGCAGCGGTCTTTTCGGTCCTGCCGTGGTCCCATGGATCTTTGGGATTTTCGAACCTTCCGGGGGCACCGGCGCCCTTGACGTTTCGACAGCAAGAACGCGCCGGCTGCATCGTCCGTTCGTGAATCCTGTTGACGAGGTCTCAACTCATGCGCCGGGCCCACGCGGTTCCGGCGCTTTTTTTTGGGGTCTTGGTCCGCGCCGGGAATTATTCCGACAGCCAGCCCTCAAGCCTGTCAGTGTCCGGCACGCCGCCGGTGTGCACAAGCTTTCCGTCCACCGACAGGCCCGGCGTGGACATGACGCCCGCCATCGCGATGGATTTCT
>CAYFVF010000232.1:0-3123 GCA_964346335.1 uncultured Hyphomicrobiaceae bacterium | reverse complement strand
TGGTCGCGGTCGCCGCAAAGGGAAATCGCAAAAGCTCTCAAGTGTGAAGTGTGTTCGAGTAAGTCTTGAGAGATCGCTTGGGATCGATGCTTACGACGTAACGGCATGGTCGACTCCCAAATCTGAGGATGGCCACCGTCAGTCGCCATCCCGCCTGTTCAGGCGATGGTTCAAGTCATAGAGCGTGTCCAGGATGTCGCGGGGCAGATCCTCGTGTGCCAACGTTTCATAGCGGCCGCGGAGCAAGCGGGCGGCCCGGCCTTCGTTGGCGCGGCTGTATTCGACAACGACGTCATGCTCGGTGGACGTCGCGGCCATGTCCGATGCGTCGTCCCGGTTATCCTGGTTTATGTCTCCAGCATAATACTTTCGGCGCAGTTCGCATTGACGAACATCAACACCGGTGCGCCTTTTGGCGAATTTGATGAATCGGAACCAAACCGATCTCAGTGTGAGCATCATTAACGCCTCTTGTGCAAACCCCTGATCCAGCGTGGCTCATCAAGCGCCGCGGATGTGTCGTGAAGCGCCGTCGTTCCTCAAATGCGCACGGGCCAGCCTTTGTTCCATGAAACTTTTCTTCCGTGTCATCGCGACACAGCCTGCCAACGAGACAGGCGTGACGCGCGGATCAAAACCATCTGCAATGCGATCGCTTCAGCCGCGCCGGGCTATCAGATAAGCTCACACGCGAGAGCCGCGCCAACCGGAAATGACACGAATTCCGCGGCACGCAGGGGAGCCATCCGTGAACGACTCCGACAACTCGGCAGCGCCAGACAAAGCCGACCGGCCATCGGAAGGCGGCCACGAAGAAATCTGCGTGCTTGCGCCCTGGCCCATCTTCACGGTGACGATCGAGGGCAGTCCCTGCGGCGACGACAGTATCTACCTCCACGCGGGCGGGCAGGGCTTCTGGGTCGCGCGCATGATCGCCAACCTGGGTGGTAGCCCCATCCTCTGCGGCCCGTTCGGCGGGGAGTCTGGCGTGGTCATCAAGGCCATGGCCGAGGCCGAAGGCGTCCGGGTGCGCCCGATCGAGGCGCGCTGCTGGAACGGCGGTTATGTCCACGACAGGCGCGGGGGCGCGCGCGAGGTGGTGGCGGAGACGCAGTGCCCACCGCTGAACCGCCACGAGGTCGACAACCTGTACGATGCGGCGCTCAGCGTTGGGCTGCGCACCGGCGTGGCCGTTCTCACGGGCGCTCCGCGCGCCGGGGTGTTGCCGCCAATGTTCTTTCAGCGCCTGGCACGAGACCTGGGCGCCAACGGCGTTTCGGTGGTCGCAGACCTGGGCGGCGAGTCACTCCGGGCGCTGGAAGCCGGGGTGTCGTTCCTGAAGGTCAGCCATGAGGAATTGATCGACGCGGGCTATTGCGCCGGGCCGGCGCGCGGCCAGATTATCTCTGGTCTCCAGGCCCTGCGCGCCACGGGCGCCGAAAATCTGGTTGTTTCGCGCGCGGAGAAGCCAACAGTGGCGCTGTTGGGCGACCGGGTGGTGGAAGTGCTTGCGCCGTGTTTTGCGCCGCTTGATTACCGCGGAGCCGGAGATTCCATGACCGCGGCACTTGCTGTCGCGCAAGCGCGCGGACTTGACCCGGAAGCGACGTTGCGTCTCGGCGCGGCGGCCGGCGCGATCAACGTCACCCGCCACGGGCTGGGAACGGGCGGCGTGGCGGACATCGAGGCGATCGCCGCACAGGTGCGCGTGCGCGACCTCGGTGCTCGGGGCGAACCGGTTTAGGCGCGGGCGTGGCGTACGCGCGGCTCAGGCCAGCCGGAGATTGTTGATAACGTTGGTAACGCCCGGACCGGCCCATGCGGCCTGCTCGATCCGGTCCATCTCGTCGAGCGACTCCGCCGTGCCCTCCAGCGTCACGACCCCTTCAAGCACCCGCACCCGGACGCTTTGCGCTTCGATTTCGGCGTGGCGCTCCAGGGCGTTCTGGATCCGCTCTTCGACATCGCTGGCGGAAACCTTCGGCCGG
The DNA here is from genome assembly GCA_964346335.1 of uncultured Hyphomicrobiaceae bacterium. Taxonomy (GTDB): domain Bacteria; phylum Pseudomonadota; class Alphaproteobacteria; order Rhizobiales; family Rhodomicrobiaceae; genus Dichotomicrobium. The sequence continues at coordinate 1,135 of CAYFVF010000232.1, read as the reverse complement.
ACTGTCATCTGGTCGATGACGTTCACGACCCCCGCCACGTGCGCGATATTATCGAGGATATTCTGGCGCTGAAAGTGATGCTCAAGTTCGCCCATCAGGGTCACGACGCCGCTATTGACCTCGGCCTGGATGTCCTTCGCCTCCGCCGATACGTTCCAGTTGAGAACATGCGCGACCCGCTCGGCCAGCCCCTCATCGCTAAGGCGGTGCTGCACCGGCAACTCGATTTCCAGCCGGTTCACGAGGGAGCGCACGCCCGCGACACGTTTCGCCGCGTCGATGGCCGCCTGCTTCTGGCGATAGGTTTCCACGGCCCCGACGAGGGTGACCGCGGCGTCCGTGACTTCCACGCCGACCCGCGACGCCTCGACCTCCGGATCCCACTCCAACTCGTCGAGCACGTCCTGCTTGATCTGAAAATCGCTTTTCATGGCCCATCTCTCACGATTACGCACGGCTTGTGCCGTTACGCATGGTGGCCTTGATGACAGGCGGGACCAATGATGGTTGTTAAGTGGCGGCGACCGGGTGCCGCCGCCACGCGAACTCCGGCTTAATAGCAGCCGTGATAGCGCAGGCAACCGCGATAGTTGCTGCCGCCGTAGCCCCAGTTGCGGGCGCAGCGACGGCTCCAATGGCTGCAGCGGCCACGATAGCGGGAGCGGTGATAACGGCGATGACGGTAGCCGTGATACCGCTTGTGCTTGATGATGCTGCCGACAATCACCGAACCTATGATGCCTGTCGCGAGGCCGGCGCCGAAGCTGTCGGCCACTTTCACGTGATCATCAAGCGTGTTGCTTGTGGGCGCGGACTGCATGGGCAGACCGCCAAGATCGCCCGTGTAAGTCGCGGCGGATGCCGACGTCGACACCATTCCCACTGCCAGCGCGACGGCGAAGATACAACTGAGAAACTTCATGAGGTCCTCCCTCTCTCCAAAAAATACGAACACCCGCGCAAATTCCGCAGGCACGCATAACCACCCTTCCTCAAACAGTTATAGTTTATCATCGGAATTATGGTAGCAAAATGCCCGCGTGCGGGGTCGATATGTCTGCACGGGTAGAAAACTCCGAGTTAAACGCTTGGCGGGAATTGTGTGCGATCCACAACGCAACAGGTTTTGCCCGCT
>CAYFVF010000231.1:0-3124 GCA_964346335.1 uncultured Hyphomicrobiaceae bacterium | reverse complement strand
GTCACGGCAAGCGCTCATCGTTTTATTCCGACTACACCTTCGGCGTCTGGCGCGACAACGAGCTTCTGCCGGTCGGCAAGGCCTATTTCGGCTTTACCGACGAGGAGTTGAAGCAACTGGATAAGTGGATCCGCAACCACACGACCGGGCGCTTCGGGCCGGTGCGCGAGGTGGAAAAGGCGCTGGTCTTCGAGGTCGCGTTCGACTCGATTCACCCGTCCGGCCGGCACAAATGCGGGCTGGCGATGCGTTTCCCGCGCATCAACCGCATCCGCTGGGACAAGCCTGCGGCCGAAGCCGACCAACTGGACACGCTGGCGGCGCTTGTGCGGTGAGCCATACCAATAAATTTTTACGTCCGCCGCTGTCAGCAGCGCGTTGACAATCCCGCGGGCCTGCCTCATATTCCCCATCAACGGCGCGGGATGGCGCAAGGACCGCTCGCATCGGTCGATTCCCGGCGTTTTCACAACACCCTGTCTTCTCCGATTTGCGCGCGGTGAGGACGTTTGCCTCAGCTTGGCTTGCGTTCATTTGATGACGTTCAACTGCCGCCTGTCGCATCGGATAAAGGTTCTCATCGCTTGACTTCATTTGATCGCCTTGGCTTGTCCAAGGCTGTGTGCGCCACATTGGCAGCACTCAAATACGACACCCCCACACCCATTCAGCAACAAGCCATTCCGCCGCTACTGAGCGGCAAGGACATCCTGGCGCTGGCGCAGACCGGCACCGGCAAGACGGCGGCGTTCACGTTGCCAATCCTTGAACGGCTCAGTCAGGACACGCGCCCGCCGTTGCCCGGTCAGCCCAAGGCGCTGATCCTCGCGCCGACCCGCGAACTCGCCCAGCAGATCGCCGAAAGCCTGCGCAGTTATGGCCGCAAGCTGCGGCTGCGCCACGGCATCGTGGTGGGCGGCGTGGCGGCGCGCCCGCAGATACGCGCGGTGCGCGAAGGTGTGGATGTTCTCGTCGCCACCACGGGGCGGCTGCTCGACCATATCAACGAAGGGCATGTCCGGCTGAATAACACGAGCATCCTGGTGCTGGATGAGGCCGACCGGATGTTCGACATGGGCTTCATCCGCGATGTCCGGAAAATCGCGGCGATGATGCCGAAAGACCGCCAGACGGCCTTGTTCTCGGCGACCATGCCCGGCGAAATTGCGTTGCTTGCGCGCGAAATTCTGAGTGATCCGGAGCGCGTGGAAATCGCGGCGAAGACGATGACGGTCGACAAGGTCAACCAGAACGTCGTCTTCGTCGAGCAGACCGCCAAGTTCGGCGCCCTGAAGACACTGCTGGGCCATCAGGCTTGTGAACGCGCGATCGTGTTCACCCGCACCAAGCGCGGCGCCGACCGCGTGGCGCGTCAGCTCACCAAGGATGCGACGACCGCCGAAGCGATCCACGGCGACAAGACACAGTCCGCGCGCCAGCGTGCGCTGTCCCGCTTCAGCGGCGGCAAGGCCCAGGTGCTGGTCGCAACGGATGTCGCCGCGCGCGGCATCGACATCGATAATGTCACGCACGTGATCAACTATGACCTGCCGGGCGAGCCGGAGAGCTATGTCCACCGGATCGGGCGCACCGCGCGCGCGGGCACGAGCGGCACCGCGATTTCGCTGTGTACGCCCGCGGATCACGACAGCCTGAAGGCGATCGAAAAGCTCACCCGCCGGCGCATGGACGAGATCGGCGCGGACGGCGAGGCGCGCGAGCGCACCGATGCGCAAGCGCCCGCCCGGAACACCAAGCCCGAGGCCCAGAAACGCCCCGGAGCTCAGCGCCCGCGCCGCCGGCGCAAGCCGCGCGCAAACCCATCCCGAAACGCAGCGTAACGACGGCCAGATGCAATGACGATACGGCCGGCGTGACATGCGGCATCCAAGATTCCACTAACCAGGCAAAGAGGAGATTCGATATGCCTAGCGGAACCGTGAAATTCTTCAACACTCAAAAAGGGTATGGTTTCATCCAGCCCGACGATGGCGGCAAGGACGTGTTTGTCCATATCAGTGCCGTCGAGCGGGCCGGCATTCCAAACCCGGATGAAGGTCAGAAGCTGAGCTTTGATCTGGAACAGGACCGTCAGGGCCGCACATCGGCCACCAACCTGCGCATGGAATAAGGCGTAGGCTGACACAGCGGAAACGGGCTGGCGACCGGTGGCAACCATGCCGCTGGCCGCCGGCCCCGCCGCGCGGGTGTTGCGGTGCGCATGGACGGCGCAGCGGATGCGGAGTGGCGGTCCGTCAACATCAGGAGCGTAAATGGCAAAGGAAGAAGTTCTCGAATTCGAAGGCGTGGTCAACGATGTGCTGCCGGACGGTCGCTTCCGTGTGCAACTCGACAACGGCCACGAGATTGTCGCTTACACAGCCGGGCGCATGAAGCGCAACCGGATCCGGACCATTGCGGGCGACCGGGTGACGGTTGAAATGACGCCGTATGACCTCGACAAGGGGCGGATCACGTTCCGCCACAAGACCGACAGCGGGCCGAGGCCGACCGGTGGTGGACGCCGGCCTCCGGCACGCCGGCGCTGACCGGGGCGCACGGGCAAGTCCGCGCACCAGCAGGCGCGGCAACAAACGCATGGCCCGAACTCGGCTGATCGCGTATCCTCAATTCATGACATGCCCGGAATACAGCCTCGGCGAGCGGATCGCTGATGGCATAATTCATGTGCTTGGCGTCGCCGGCAGCCTCGTCGCTGTCTCGATCCTGATGGCGATCGCGATGTCGACGCTGCCGCTCGAGGTGAATGCCAGCCTCTTGGTGTATGGGCTGGCCACGATAGCGATGTTGGGATTTTCAGCCGCCTATCACCTGATACCCGTGCCGGACTGGAAGCTGCCCCTGCGCAAGCTCGACCAGGCAGCCATATTCATCAAGATCGCTGGAACCTACACGCCGTTCGCCGTGGTGAAGATGGGGGGCTTCGCGGGCTACACGCTTTTCGGCGTGGTCTGGGCAGTTGCGATCGCCGGAGCGCTCGCCAAGCTGATCGTCAAACCGCGCCGCGACTGGTTCTCGATCCCGCTGTACCTCGCTCTAGGCTGGGCAGGGCTGGCGGCGATCCAGCCGCTGGTTCTGGCCGTGCCGAGCGAAGCGCTGATCC
>CAYFVF010000230.1:1271-3131 GCA_964346335.1 uncultured Hyphomicrobiaceae bacterium | reverse complement strand
TCGCGGATGATCTGCTCGACATCGCGCCCGACATAGCCGACCTCGGTGAATTTCGTTGCCTCGACCTTGATGAAAGGCGCGTTCGCCAGCTTGGCGAGGCGGCGTGAAATTTCGGTCTTGCCCACGCCGGTTGGGCCGATCATCAGAATGTTTTTCGGCAGCACCTCCTCGCGCAGGTCTTCTTCGAGCTGCTGACGCCGCCAGCGGTTGCGCAGCGCAATAGCAACGGCGCGCTTGGCGTCTTTCTGGCCGATGATATAGCGGTCGAGTTCGGAGACGATCTCGCGGGGGCTGAAATTGGTCATGCATGCTCCGGTTCAGCGGTTGGCAGGCGCCGGGCGAGCGTGGCGGGCACAAGCTGCGCAACGACGAGATGGCGCGTCCTGCGCCAACCCACGCCGAGCAGCAGCAAGGCCGCGCCCAGGCCCAGCACGGTGAGGGCGGTCACGGTTGCCTCGTCCATGCCGGTGCGATTGATGATGACGGACAGCGCGATGCCGAAATAGATCAGCCCGGCAACGAGGATCGCGCGGCGGTCGATGATCAGCGCGACAAGCGCCAGCACGGCGATGAGCGCAACCGTGCCGATAGCATCGCCCAAGGCCAGATTGGCTTGTTCGCTTGTCCAAACGAAACCCATCGCGCTGTTCACGATCATCGGCGCGGCCGCGAGATGCAGCCAGAACGCGCAATCGGCCCGCCGGGTCTCCCGCGCCGGGTCGCTCAGGTCATAGGCCATCGCCAGGGCGAAGGTCACGAGGCCAAGCGCGAGAAACAGCGGTGTAGTCCAGGCGGTCGCGGTGCCGGGGGCGATAACGCCCAGCAGGAAATACGCGGTGGCAGCAGCAGCGGCGGCGGTTTGCCCCAGCGTGAACGGCAGCCGGAAATAGACGTAGTGCGCAGACGAGGCCAGCGCTGCGCCGCCTGCAAAACACAGCGTCATGAGACCGTCCCGGTCCTCGCCCGGCGGCGGCAAGAGGTCCGGCCACACGGCGAACGCAAACCCGGGTAGTACGACCCCCGCGAGGTACCCCGCGCTCAGCCCGAAGGCCAGCGACAGCGCGATGCTTGGCAGGGTCAGCCGCCGGTGTACGGTGAAGTAAAGCGCCAGCGCGAGAGACAGGAGGGCGCTGACGATAAACGCGCCATATACCGAGGACAGCCCGGCGGTGTAGGCCGCGCCCACCAACAGCAGAACGATCCCGATCGTCAGGAAAATGTCGTGGAACCCGCGCACGAAGCGTATGCTCTCGGCATCCTCCGGCCGCGCCGGTCCGGCCTCGCGCCGCGCCAGGAAGTCGGCCAGACGATCCGCCTCCGCGCGGCCGATCACGCCCGCCGCAACGGCTGCGTCGAGATCCGCCCTAGTCGGCATCGAGCGTCTCCACCGTGATTGTATCGTTGGTGTAGATACAGATGTCAGCGGCGATCTTCATGGACCGGCGCGCGATCTCTTCGGCGCTCAGCTCGCTGTCTTCGTAAAGGGCGCGCGCGGCGGCCATCGCGTAGTTGCCGCCCGAGCCAATGCCGACAAGGTGGTTCTGCGGCTCCAGCACGTCGCCGGTGCCGGTTATCACCAGCGTGTTGGAGCGATCCGCGACGATCATCATCGCCTCCAGCCGGCGCAGATAGCGATCGGTGCGCCAGTCCTTGGCGAGTTCTACGCTCGCGCGCATCAACTGGCCGGGATATTGTTCCAGCTTCTGCTCCAGCCGCTCGAACAGCGTGAACGCGTCCGCCGTCGCGCCCGCGAAGCCGGTGATCACGTCGCCCTTGCCGAGCGGGCGGACCTTGCGCGCGTTGGATTTCATGACGGTCTGGCCGACGGACACCTGCCCGTCGCCGGCGATGACGACCTTG
>CAYFVF010000230.1:0-1171 GCA_964346335.1 uncultured Hyphomicrobiaceae bacterium | reverse complement strand
CGCGCCGCGGGCGGCGGACATCAGCCGCCAGACCAAGGAAACACAGATTAGCGTGTCCGTCGCCCTCGACGGCGCCGGGCAATACGACATTTCCACCGGCGTCGGCTTTTTCGACCACATGCTGGAGCAGCTTGCGCGCCATTCGCTGATCGACATCACGCTGCGCGCCAAGGGCGATCTGCACATCGACGCGCATCACACTGTCGAGGATTGCGGCATCGCGCTGGGCCAGGCCGTGGCGCGGGCGCTCGGCGAGCGCCGCGGCATCCGGCGCTATGGCGCGGCGCTGTTGCCAATGGATGAGGCGCTCACGCGCGTTGCGCTGGACATCTCGGGCCGGCCTTACCTTGTCTGGCGCGTCGCGTTCCCGGCCGTGAAGATCGGCGAGATGGACACCGAGCTGTTCCGCGAATGGTTCCAGGCCTTTGCGCAGAACGCGGGGCTGACGCTGCACGTCGAAAATTTTTACGGCGGCAATGCCCATCACATCGCCGAAAGTGGTTTCAAGGCGCTGGCGCGGGCGCTGCGCGAAGCGATCGAGGTCGATCCGCGCGCGGGCGACGCGATCCCCTCCACCAAGGGCCAGCTCGGCGGTTGATCATGCAATAATTTCGTCGCCTACGCTGATCTCCCCGCCGCCCACCACCTTGGCGTAGAGCCCAAGATCGTTGTGGCCATACATCCGCTGCATGTCGGGCGGGATGCTCGTGTCGCGCGTAGCCGTGTCGGGATCGACGTCCGTTGCCGCGCAGCGCGGCGTCAGCGAGAACACCTCCAGCAGCGTCCGGCCAACGTGAATTTGCCGGTCCAGCCAGCGATGTTCCGCCCACGGCTCCAAACCGTCGAAGTAGACATTCGCGCGGAAGCGCAGCGGCTCGAGATCGCGCCCGAGTTGGTGCCCAAGCTCCCGCACGGTCTCCAGGTTCACCAGGTGCAGGCATTTCTCGGCGACATCGGAGAAGCTGTGGCCCTGCGCGGTGACAATGCGCGGCGCGCCCTTCAATTCGCCAGGCATATAGCCAGCAATGAACTGCTCGATCATCTGGCGGCCGAGCTTTGTGCTCAGGTCGCCGCGCGCGACCTGCTTGCCGTCGCGGTAAATTGTCAGAACCTGCGTGTCGGGTTCGAACCGGGTCTCCAGCGCGGCGAGGCGCTCATCGCGCATCAGCAT
>CAYFVF010000229.1:0-3170 GCA_964346335.1 uncultured Hyphomicrobiaceae bacterium | reverse complement strand
TCGTCGATGCGCCGGCCCTTCTCGTCGAACGCGCGCAGCTTGGGCGGGTTCTCGTTGGCGCGCCGTCCCCACTCCAGCACCTCGGCGCTGCCCGCCCTGCGCCCGAGCGCCGCCAGCTCATCCTCCGCCCAGCCCGCGCCCTCGCGCTCCAGCGCCGCGCGCAGACCCGGATTGGCCGCGAACAGGTCCACATCCGCGAACACCGGGCTCTGGTTGAAAACCTCATGCGTATCCGCGAGCGTCCCGGTTTCAGGCATCGTGTCTACCGACATGGTCAACCTCCGTCCGGCTGCGCCGGTATGCCGCCGTGCAAATCTTAACACCGCCAACCGAACGTGATTGCCGAGCTGCGCGCAAGCGCGTATAACCCGGGTTTTGATGAAACACGCGTCGGCTGCACCTCAGCAAACTTTTCCGCACCGTCAGCTTCTCGGCATAGAAGGGCTTTCGGTGCCAGACATCACTTATTTGCTCGACTTCGCCGAACGCGAATACACCCGCAATCGCAACGCTCCGCAAAAGCGTGACACACTGCGCGGGCGCACTCAAATCAACATCTTCTTCGAGTCCTCTACGCGAACGCAAAGCTCGTTCGAGTTGGCCGGAAAGCGGCTCGGCGCGGACGTGATGAACATGTCGGTGCCGACCTCCTCGGTGCAAAAGGGCGAGACGCTGGTCGATACCGCGATCACGCTGAACGCCATGCAGACCGACCTGCTCGTAGTGCGCCACAGCGCGGCGGGCGCGGCGGCGCTTCTGGCGCAAAAGGTCGAATGCGCGGTCATCAATGCTGGCGACGGCGCGCATGAGCACCCGACCCAGGCGCTGCTCGACGCGCTGACCATCCGGCATCACAAGGGCCAGATCGAGGGGCTGACCATCGCCATCTGCGGGGACATTCTGCACTCGCGCGTGGCCCGCTCCAACGTCATCCTGTTCAACAAGCTTGGCGCGCGCGTGCGCCTTGTCGCGCCCTCGACGCTGCTGCCGCCCGCCGCCGACCGGCTCGGCGCGGAGATTTTCACGCGCATGAAGAACGGGCTCGAAGGGTGCGACATCGTGATGATGCTGCGCCTTCAGCGCGAGCGGATGAACCAGTCTTTCGTGCCGTCGCGCCGCGAATACTTCCACTTCTTCGGCCTCGACCACGCCAAGCTGGCCTATGCCAAGCCGGACGCCCTGGTGATGCATCCCGGCCCCATGAACCGCGGCATCGAGATCGACTCCGGCGTGGCCGACGACGCCCGCAGCGTCATCCGCGAACAGGTTGAGATGGGCGTCGCCGTGCGCATGGCCGTGCTTCAGGCCCTGGCGCAGAACCTGCCAGAGCGATAGGGGCCGGACATGATCGACCCTCACCCCACCAGACGCGATACGCCCAAGCCGCTTGCGCTCGTCAATGCCCGCCTGCTGTGCCCGGCCAGCGGTCTCGATGCGCGCGGCGGCATCTATGTCGAGAACGGTCTCATCGCCGATGCTGGCCCGCATCTGGCGCAAGCAGGCCCGGCCGGCGTGGAGATGATCGACTGTGGCGGCAGGCTGCTCGCCCCCGGCCTCATCGACATGCGCGTCTTCGCCGGCGAACCGGGGCTGGAGCATCGTGAAACGCTGGAAACCGCGAGCCTCGCCGCGGCGGCGGGCGGCGTGACCACGATCATCTGTATGCCCAACACCCAGCCGGTAATTGACGGCGTGGCGCTGGTGGACTTCATCGAGCGGCGCGCTCGTGACATCGCCATCGTCAATATTCATCCGATGGCCGCAGCCACCAAGGGGCTCGCGGGCGAGATCATCACCGAAATCGGGCTGTTGAAGTCCGCGGGCGCGGTCGCCTTCACCGACGGGCGCACTAGCGTGAGCAGCGCGCAGCTCATGCGCCTGCTGTTGTCCTATGCGCGGGATTTCGACGCGCTGATCGTGCAGTTCCCGGAAGACGCCACGCTCGCGCAAGACGGCGTCATGAACGAGGGCGAAGTGTCTTGCCGGCTTGGTCTGCCGGGCACCCCGGCGGCGGCAGAGACGATCGTCCTGGCAAGAGATGTCCGCCTCGTCGCGCTCACCGGGGCGCGCTATCACGCCGCGCCGATTTCGTGTCCCGGCTCGCTGGACGTGTTGCGCCGCGCGCGCGCCGATGGTTTGCCGGTGTCGTGCGGCGTTGCCGTCAACCATCTGACCCTCAACGAAAATGACGTTGGCGCGTATCGCACCTACTTCAAGCTGCGTCCGCCGCTGCGCACGGAGGAAGAGCGCGCCGCGATGGTGCAGGGTGTGCGCGACGGCGAGATCGACGTGATCGCATCGAGCCACGATCCCCAGGATTTCGACGCCAAGCGCCGCCCGTTCGAGGAGGCTGCTGACGGCGCGATCGGGCTGGAGACGCTGCTGTCCGCCGCGCTTCGGCTGTATCATAATGGCGAGGTGCCGCTTCAGCGCCTGTTTCACGCGATGTCCTCGCGCCCGGCGGAATTGCTCGGCCTGCCCGGCGGCTGCCTCTCGTCCGGCGCGCCCGCCGACCTGATCGTGGTGGACCTCGATGCGCCGTGGGTCGTGAAGGAGCGGAGCCTGCGCTCCAAGTCGAAGAATACGCCTTTCGAGGACCAGATGTTCCAGGGCCGCGTGATGATGACGCTTGTTGCGGGGCGCATCGTGTACCGCTACGTTGACGCGGACCACGCCTGAGACACCCGCCTGGGCCAAACAATGTTCAGCTACACCGCCTGGAGCGTCTCCGCGCCCTATTTTCTCGCTGCGCTCGCTTTCGGCTACGCGCTGGGGTCGATTCCGTTCGGCTACCTGTTCGCGCGGGCGGCCGGGCTTGGCGACATTCGCAGTATCGGCTCCGGCAATATCGGCGCAACCAACGTGCTGCGCACCGGGCGCAAGACGCTGGCGGCGGCAACACTGCTCGCCGACGCGGGCAAGGGCATCGCGGCCGTGCTCATCGCGGCGCGGTGGGGGCCGGACACTGCGGCGCTTGCGGGCCTCGGCGCATTTCTGGGGCACCTGTTTCCGGTCTGGCTTGGCTTTCGCGGCGGCAAGGGCGTTGCGACCTTCCTCGGGGTTGTCGGCGCTACGGTCTGGCAGGTCGGCGCGATCTTCGCGGTGGTCTGGCTCGCCGTCGCCGCGCTCACGCGCTATTCATCGCTCGCCGCCCTGGCCGGCGCCGTCGT
>CAYFVF010000228.1:0-3183 GCA_964346335.1 uncultured Hyphomicrobiaceae bacterium | reverse complement strand
CCGGCGGCGAGCCGTTCCTGAACCCCGACATGATCGAGATGGCGCGCGATGCGCTTGAGCGCGGCTTCGAGGTGCTGATCCTCACCAACGCCATGCGCCCGATGCAGCGCCCGCGCGTCAAGGACGGGCTGCTGGCGCTCCAGCGCGATCACGGCGCGCGGCTGAGCTTGCGCATCAGCATGGATCATTACAGCGCGGAAATGCACGACACCGAGCGCGGCCCCGGCGCCTTCGCGCAGACCCGCGACGGGCTGGACTGGCTGGCTGCGCATGGCTTCAACCTCTCGATCGCCGGGCGCACCATGTGGGACGAGCCGGAGCCGCAGATGCGCGCGGGCTATGCCCGGCTGATCGCCGAGCGGGGCTGGCCCATCGACGCGAACGACCCCGCGCAGTTGGTGCTGTTCCCGGAGATGGATGAAAAGGCCGATGTACCGGAGATCACGGATAGCTGCTGGGGCATCCTCGGCACCACGCCCGACAGCGTGATGTGCGCCTCCAGCCGGATGATCGTGAAGCGCAAGGGTGCGAAAGAACCGACCGTGCTGCCCTGCACGCTGCTGCCCTATGATCGCGCCTTCGAGATGGGGGCGAGCTTGCGCGAAAGCTTCGCGGCGGATGGCGGCATGTTCGAGGACGGCGCGGTGAAGCTGTGCCACCCGCACTGCGCCAAGTTCTGCGTGCTCGGCGGCGCGAGCTGTTCCAGCTAGACATTGCGCTCTACATGTTATCGTCCCGGATGCGTTGCCGCGCGAAGCGGTGCTGCGCAGATCCGGGACCTGCAGCGTTCGCCCCTCTCGATCCCGTGTCTGCGCCGCGTCACGCGGTGCCGCATCGCGCACGGGATGACAGCGTGGGCGCTTTAGCGGAAGTGCTTCGACAGCTTGAGCCGCTGCGCCTGGTAATGCGAGCCGATGCCCTGGCCATAGAGCCGCGTCGGCACCTCGGTCAGATGTTCATACACCGCGCGCCCGACGATCTGCCCATCCTCCAGCATGAACGGCACCTTGTGGCTGCGCACCTCCAGCACCACGCGGCTGCCCGCGCCCCCGGCCGCATCATGGCCGAAGCCGGGGTCGAAGAAGCCCGCATAATGTACGCGGAACTCGCCGACGAGCGGGTTGAACGGGATCATCTCGGCGGCGTGGGTCGGTGGGACGTGTACGGCTTCCTTTGATGCGAGGATGTAGAATTGATCCGGGTCGAGCACCAGCTCCGGTGCGCGGCCAGCGGTGAGCGGCTCCCAGTAGTCCTCGACCGGGCACGCGCCCGCCACGTCGATATCGACCACGCCGGTATAGCGTTTCGCGCGATAGCCGATCACCGCGCCAGGTTCCTCGCCCGCCAGATCGACGGACAGCGCCAGCCCCCGGTCAATGTCCGCGCGCGTCGAGACAAGCTGCTCCTGTTCGTGCAGCGCGGCCAGCGCAACATCGCTCGTCTCGCTCGCGCCGCGGCGAAAGCGCATCTGCGCCAGCCGCGAGCCGGTGCGCACCAGCACGGGGAAGGTCTGCGGGCAGATTTCGGCGTAGAGCGGGCCGGTGTAGCCAGCGGGGATCTGGTCGAACGCGCGCGTGCGATCCGCGATGATGCGCGTGAACACGTCGATGCGCCCGGTCGAGCTTTTCGGGTTCGCGCTGGCGCTGACATTCGCGGGCAGGGCGAGCGCCTCGATCAGCGGCACGACATAGACGCAGCCGGTTTCCAGCACCGCGCCGCCGCTCAGGTCGATCCGGTGCAGGCCAAAACGCTTGAGGCCGTCCTCGACCGTCAACCGCTCACCCGGCAGGAAGCTCGCGCGCACCCGCCAGGCGTGCCCGCCGAGGCGCAGATCGAGGCTCGCGGGCTGTACCTGTTCTTCCATGATGGGGTGCTCCGCAGCGATGTGCCCCGCCGCGATCAGCTCATCAAGCGCCTGGCAAGGCAGCAGCCCCGATGCCCCATCCGCGCGCGCTTCAGCGTCATTCATATGTCAGCTCCCTTGCGCTTTCGTGTAGCGGAGATCGGCCTTGACGCCAAGTCAGCGCGGTTGCTTAATCCGGCGCACCACGCGCTCGAGGCGACCGCCCGGGCTAAAGGGAATTTGTGCAATGACGCAATCCGGCGATGATGGCTCTTCCGGCGGCAACGGCTCCGCTGGACATGGCTGGCGGCCCGCGACCGCGCTCGTGCACGGCGGCACGCTGCGCAGCCAGTTCGGCGAGACCTCCGAGGCGATCTTCCTGAACTCCGGCTATGTCTACGACAGCGCGGAGCAGGCCGAGGCGCGCTTCAGCGGCGATGCACCAGGCTATGTCTATTCGCGCTATGCCAACCCGACCATCACCATGTTCGAGCAGCGCATGGCGATGCTGGAGGGCGCGGAGGCCGCGCGCGCGACCGCTTCGGGCATGGCGGCTGTCACCTCGGCGATGCTGTGCTGGCTGAACCAGGGCGATCATGTCGTGTCGGCGCGGGCGCTATTCGGCTCCTGCCGTTATGTCGTGGAAGAGTTGTTGCCGCGCTTCGGCATCGAGAGCACGCTCATCGACGGGCGCGACCTCGACCAGTGGCAGGGCGCCATGCGCCCCAACACCCGCGCGCTGTTCCTCGAAAGCCCGGCAAACCCGACGCTGGAGCTTGTCGATATCGCGGGCGTGGCGGAGATCGCGCGAAGCGTGGGCGCGCGGCTGATCGTCGACAACGTGTTCGCAACCCCGATGCTGCAAAAGCCGATGACGCTGGGCGCGGATATCGTGATCTATTCCACCACCAAGCATGTCGACGGGCACGGCCGATGCCTTGGCGGCGTCGTCCTCAGCGATCAGGAATTCGTGGACGAGCACCTCGGCAATTTCCTGCGCCAGACCGGCCCGTGTCTCAGCCCGTTCAACGCCTGGGTGATGCTCAAGGGGTTGGAGAGCTTGCCGCTGCGCGTCGCGCGCCAGAGCGAGAGCGCGGCCATCATCGCCGATCACCTTGCGGATGCGCCGGGGATCACGGGCGTGTCCTATCCGGGCCGGGAGGATCATCCGCAGCACGCCCTGGCGCGCCAGCAAATGGATGGCGGCGGCCCGATGGTCGCATTTCGTATCTGCGGCGGAAAAGAGGCGGCATTCCGGTTTATGAATGCGCTGGAGATCATCAACATTTCCAACAATCTCGGGGACTCGAAGAGCCTGATCGCTCATCCGGCAACAACCA
>CAYFVF010000227.1:0-3187 GCA_964346335.1 uncultured Hyphomicrobiaceae bacterium | reverse complement strand
CCAGCTTGACCCTGATGGCCTGCCGATCCGCTGCGCGAAACTCCACGCCCTCCCCTCGCTGGCCTGAGGAAACTTTCGTCCCAGCCATTGGCGATGCGCCGACCTCACGCTAGGTTATAAAAACAAGGGGTTCAGGCTAGGTTCACACGCTGTCCACCACTCTGCGCCCGACCTTGATCCAAACTGGATTTTGAATGACGATTTCCCTGAGTGAAATTCGCGAGCAGATCAGCGGGCTGATCCTTGAGGCGGGAACCGGTGCGGACGCGGTTCCCATCTGGCCGACGAGCGACGATGCCGACAAGCTCGACCTGCCGGGCCTGAGCGAGCAGGCCATCGCCTGGCTGCGCGCGATTGACTGGAAAGCGCGCGCCGCGAACACGGCCCTGCTGCCGGCTCCTGACGGGCTGGCCGGCGCCATGCTGGGGCTCGGGCGCGAGGCCAACGCGCCGTTCCGCACACTGCTTCCCGGCATCCTTCCAACTGTCGTGCCCGCGGGTACCTATCGCTTCGCCGCGCCGCCGCCCGATCCGGAGCTAGCCGGGATCGCCTGGGCGCTTGGCGCTTATGACTTCACGGCGTTTCGCACCAGCGCAGACGCCAGGCGCGCGCCGCGCCGGCTCATCCTTCCCGAGGGTGTCGACCATGCGCGCGTCGTGAATATTGCCGCGGCGGTCTGGCTCGGGCGCGAGATGATCAACTACCCGGCCAACGCGCTTGGCCCGGCGGAGCTGGAGGACTGCACCCGCCACGTGGCGAGCCAGTTCGGCGCGCATGTCCACGTCACCGAAGGCTCGCGGCTGGAGCCCGAGAACCTGCCGATGATCTATGCCGTGGGCCGGGCCAGCGACCGCGCCCCGCGTCTGATCGACCTGGAGTGGGGGGACAAGTCCGCGCCCAAAGTCACCATCGTCGGTAAAGGCATCTGCTTCGACACGGGCGGGCTGAACATCAAGCCAGGCAGCGCCATGGGCCTGATGAAAAAGGATATGGGCGGCGCCGCATCAGCGCTCGCGCTCGCGATCATGATCATGACGGCCAATTTGCCCGTGCGCTTGCGCCTGCTGATCCCCGCGGCGGATAATAACATCTCGGCCAGCGCCTTCCGGCCCGGAGACATCCTGCGCGCGCGCAACGGCACGACGGTCGAGATCGGCAACACCGACGCCGAGGGCCGGCTCGTGCTCGCGGACGCGTTGTGCCTTGCAGACGAGGAGCAGCCCGAACATCTGCTGACATTTGCGACGCTGACCGGTGCTGCGCGGGTGGCGCTGGGTGCGGATCTGCCGCCATTTTACACCGATGACGAAACGCTTGCGCGCGATCTGGCGGGCACCGCGATGAAGGTGGCCGATCCGGTCTGGCGGATGCCCTTCTGGCGGCCTTACGATCAACTGTTGAAAAGCCGGGTCGCGGATGTGAACCACATCTATAATGGTCCGTTCGCTGGCTCGATCACGGCGGCGCTGTTTCTCAAGCGCTTCGTGAAGTCGACGCCGCGATTCGTGCATATGGACATCTATGGCTGGGTGCCGCGCGCCGTGCCTGCCCGCCCCGCCGGGGGAGAGCCGCAGGGGGCGCGCGCCGCCTTTCAAATGCTGAGCGAGGCTTATCCGCCGTCATGAGCGAACGCCCGGATCCGCGCCGCAACGCGTACCGCGAGGACATGGCCGCCTCGTCTCTGAGCGAGCGGGTGCGCGCCCCGCGCTATGTCGATGGTGTCAGCCAACAGGTGATCGCCGCGCGCGTGCCGGTGCGCAGCGCGCCGAAATTCCGCGCGCCGCTGATGACCGAGGCGCTGCACGGCGAGACCATCACCGTTTATGATTCGCGCGATGGCTGGGTCTGGGGTCAGCTCCAGCGCGATGGCTATGTCGGTTACATGCCCGCTGATCATTTGTCCGCCAACGTGTTCAAGCCGACCCATGCCGTGCGCGTGCGCGCCACGCATGTCTACCCCGCGCCGGACATCAAGACGCCGCCGCTCGACATGCTCACCTTTGGTGCCCGCGTCACGGCCGACGGGCGCGAGGGCCGGTTTTTCAGCCTGTCCCGTGGCGGTTATGTCTTCGCGGAGCATTTCGTCGGCGCGCCGGACAAGCTGAAGGATTACGTCCGCGCCGCCGAACGGTTGGTGGGTACGCCTTACCTGTGGGGCGGCAAGACCAGCCTCGGCCTCGACTGCTCCGCACTTGTGCAGCTTTCGCTTCACGCTGCCGGGATCGAGTGTCCGCGCGACACCGACATGCAGGAAGGCGAGGCCGGCGAGCCGGTCGAGGGGATTTTCGAGGACGACGGCGCGCTTCGCGGCGGGCTGGAGCGCGGCGATCTGATTTTCTGGAAGGGGCACGTGGCGATCGCGCAGTCCGGCGACTGGATCGTGCATGCCAGCGGTCATCAGATGGAAACGGTCATGGAGCCGGTACGCCACGCCTTGGAGCGGATTGACCAGAGCTGGGGCAAGCCGACATCGGTCAAGCGCTTCGCCTCGGAGGACTCGGTCTTGCAACTGCCAGATACAAACGCCACTCAGTAGCCGCGCTGCAGGTCCATGACGTTTTCAAGGTCCAGCCCGCTCTCGAACCGGCTGATCTGTTCGAGCACATAATCAAACAGGGCCTCGGGGTTGGAGACAGCGGCGTTATGCGGCGTGATGACCACGCGCGGATGCTCCCAAAGCGGGCTGGTTTCAGGCAGCGGCTCGGTCTCGAAGACATCCAGCGATGCCGCCCACAACGCGCCATGCTCCAGCGACGCGACAATTTCGTCCTCGTTCTGGAGCCCGCCGCGCCCGGCATTGATGATCACACGCCCGGGCAGCTTGCCATCTTCGGCCATCGCGGCGATCAGCTTGGCGCCGAGCAAGCCGCGCGTCTGCGGGGTCAGCGGCAGCAGGCACACCAGGATATCCGTCACCGACAAAAAGCTGAGGAATTCCTCCGAACCGGCATACGCCGTGACACCGGGAATCGTCTTGCGGGTGC
Source organism: uncultured Hyphomicrobiaceae bacterium (assembly GCA_964346335.1). Classification (GTDB taxonomy): domain Bacteria; phylum Pseudomonadota; class Alphaproteobacteria; order Rhizobiales; family Rhodomicrobiaceae; genus Dichotomicrobium. Next base: position 203 of record CAYFVF010000227.1, on the reverse strand, counting down.
GGCTCCATCCGCTGGTCCGGAAGCCGATCGCCGCGAGCTTCGCGGCCGCGTTCGCCCCCAGCACGCCACAGCCCATCACGCCCACGCGCACGTCCCGCGCCGCCGGTTGCGGCAGCGCCTGCCATTCCTTGCGCGCCTGCTGAGCAGTATACTCCAGATGGCGGCGGTGGTGCAGCAAGACGTGATGCAGCACATATTCGCTC
>CAYFVF010000226.1:0-3187 GCA_964346335.1 uncultured Hyphomicrobiaceae bacterium | reverse complement strand
GCGCATCCGCCAACGTAGAATAGCCCGATCGATCATATTTTCCGTGCCCTAGAAAGCAGATCGTCGTATAGGCCACGGCCCGTGCCGTAACCTCGGCTTCAAACGCATTATGGCTCACAAACTTGAGGGCGGTCTCGGCCGTGTGATGCTTCGGCCGCGAACCATGCGAATTCTCCAGCATTGTCATCAAGAGCTCCCGGTTGCTTGGTTGTGCAAAGTTACCGGCGACGCTCTATAGTAGAAATTTATCAATGGCGATGAATTGGAGGTTGTATTTTCGGCGGCTGGAGCAGCGCGCGGTTGCTCAAACAGCGAGACCGGAGTTCGGACATAGCGCCGCTGGCCATGTGCAGCTGAAACAAGACGGTTCCGGCCCAACTATTCTGCGAAGCGTTCGGCAGTCCGGCTGGGGCGATCTATGACTATCTATCATCAGCACGGTTGGCAGTTGACGAGCCGTGGCGGCAGCCGCTCAAGTCCGGCAACTAGGAAGCATCATGCTGCGCGACGCTCAGACGCCGGTAAGCAGTTGGGGCAGCCATGGGGGAGAGGGCCGTGCGGATATGCCTTATTTGAAGCGCTCCGAAAGCGGCGAAGGTCGGCTGGCCTGAGGTGCAGGGGTTTCTGCAATTATCAGCTGCCAAGACGCCAACTGCCAAGCGCATAAAAGCTGAGTCACATCAACTAATGACCGATTTCTGGAGTTTCTGGAATTTTTGCGCCCGCAGAGGACCTCTGGCCCGTGGGGGACGATCCTGTCGCTCGCGGCTGTCGTGCACGGTTCCTGCAGGGTTCCTACACCTACCAAAGGACCTAACCAATCTTGGATGTCTGTAAGCGCTAAGCCGTTGATTTTATTGGTGAGCCCAGCAGGGTTCGAACCTGCGACCTACTGATTAAAAGTCAGTTGCTCTACCAACTGAGCTATGGGCCCATCCGCAGCGGTTGCAATGCTTTTGACACGCTTTCAAAGGGCTGTCAAACCGCGCTATGACGCACCTTTTGGGTGCGCGAACCCGCTTCCTGATACCGGTTTCGCACGGCTTTCAGCCGCTCAGCCATGGCGCTTGAAGCTGCGATTATAACCGCTCAGATCACGCGCCGAAGCGCCACCTTGCGCGTCATCGAAATCTGGCGGGAGCGGAATATCCGGCCGGCCCGATCGCGCGTCACGGTTTCCGGCAGGCTGGCGCGAAGGCTCGGGCGATGCGGCCGCCGCACTCCATTGCGCGGCCCCGAACCACACTTGAATAAGCTGATGCTCGTCGTCGCTCAACTCAAGGCCCGCTTTCTGGCAGCGCGTCAGGATGACATCTCGGTAAGCCCGCGCGATCGCGGCGGGTGTGCGCGCGTGCTCCAGCCACGGATCGACGTCATCAATCGCGCCGATGACGAACCCGACGTCCTGATGCGCGAAGCGCACGCCGTTTTCCTCCGCGCGGGCGAGCACCGCATCGGCCGTGCGTCCCGGATGGAAGCCGCGCTCGCCCACCTCTGTCGCGATCAGGTTGAACAGAAGCTGGTATTCGCTTGGCGGCAGCGGCGGCGCTTTCGATGCTTCGTATATGCGGGTGATGGAATTCTGCAAGTCCGACAGGCGGTTGCTGCCCTCGCGTTGCGCTGGAGCCGCCGAGGCGGCCTCGCTGCGCTGCAAGCCGTTTTGGCGCTGCTCTTCCTCTCCCGTGCCCTCGATATGGTGGCGCGTCGGATCATAGACGCAGTGCGGCGGCGCTTCGCTCAGGCGCAGGTGATCGGGCAGGTGCCGCGACAGGAAATTGAGAAACCCGCCGCATCCAGCCCAGTTGGTGCCCACGGTCTTGGCGTGGCCCAGTTCCTTCATCGCGCGGTTGGCGAGATAGGCAATCGGCACGGGCTTTTCCGCCTCGGCGGTGGCCCGGACAACGAGATCGAGTATTTCCGCGCCGATTTGCTGGAAATCATCCATCAACGCGCGGATCGTCGGCTCTTCCGCCCGTGCGCCGCGGGCCGATTCGCCGCTATCACCGCCGCCAAACGCATCGGCGCTGGCCATCTCCCGCGTGTCCGGGTCATGACCTAGCGCCTGGTGCACTGCCTGGCCGACGGCCCGGGCTGCCTCGCTTTGCTTGTCGCCGGTGTTAAGCGTACCACGATCCGCCTGCCATTCGGGCGGCGGCAGCGCGTCGGAGAGCAGGAACTCGACGAAGTCCTTTTCCTCGATCCGGCCGTCGCACAGCGCCGTGTAGGGCTGCGCTGTATGGTCATTGGCGTAGATCACGACCTCGCGGTCATATTCGCGCAGGCGGTGCAGCACTGGTGTGAAATCGGCGTCGCCGGAGAGCACGATGAATTCATCGAACCGGGTGCGGTGTTCGATCATGTCGCGCACATCGATCGCCATGCGGATGTCGGAGCCGTTCTTGAGCTGCGCGGTCAGCGGCGGGCAATCGATCACCTCGAAGCCGGAACGGATGAAATGGTGGCGCACGAAGATGAACGAGTTGGGGTCGTTCGGTCCATCGCGGCCCGAGCGGCGCGGCACCGGGTTGCCATACACGCGGTTGACCACCAGCCGGCGGCGCGGCGGCGAAGCATCCGGCGCACGGCGGACCAGCCGGCCGGAAACGATCTCGTTAAGCCAGGCGGTCGGTGCTTGAGCGAACCGCGCGGCCGCCTCCTCGCTGCGGCGTTTGAGCGAGAGATAGACGTTGTCATAGTCGACAAAAAGTGCGGAGAGGAATGACCCCCTGTGCTCCGCTGGCATCAGCTTACCCCACTGTTGCGCCTGCCCGTTGATAAGGCGCGCCGCATCCCGTCGTTGCGTCCGGAGTCGCCGATGGCCGCGAGCGGCATGCGCCGCTCAACGTCCCGCCCTCTGTATCGCCAGTGTCGGACGGCTCCGGTCTGTCAAATTGTGAGGGGTCTTCAGGTCCGGCTGCGAAGATATTGCCGCATCTGTCGCTTGTGCCGGATCGAAAAACCCGCGCCCCGTCGGGACTGGCTCCCGCACATGTATTAAAGGCTAATCGCCGGGGCGGAGCAAGCTCTCACCCGTCACGTGCGCGTGCGCACAGCCTTATCCACATGATGCCCGCAGTCAGTGCCGGTCTTTGCGCCGGCGCACTTCGGCCCATACCTCGGCATCGGATGCCTCTTCCATCCCCAGAGTCTGCCGGATTTCGGGCGAATCCGGGCGCAGGAACGGGTT
>CAYFVF010000225.1:0-3210 GCA_964346335.1 uncultured Hyphomicrobiaceae bacterium | reverse complement strand
AGTCGATGAACTCGACCTCCAGCATCTTGCCGTACAGGTCGCCGTCGTAATCGAGCAGGAAGGTTTCCAGCACCGGCGGGCCATCATCGAAGGTTGGCCGTGTGCCGAGATACGCCGCGCCATGGCGCACCGCCCCGTCAACATGCACGCGCACGGCATAGATGCCGTGGCGCAGCACCTGGCTGTCCGCAAGCGTGATATTCGCGGTGGGAAAGCCGAGGTCACGCCCGCGCCTGGCACCGCCCGTCACTTCGCCGACAACGCGCCACCAGTAGCCGAGCACCTCCGCGGCCCCGCGCGGGTCGCCTTCGGCCAGCAACTCGCGCGCGCGGGTCGATGAAAACGTCTCGCCCGCCGCGCCGAAAGCTTCCACGATCTCCACGCCGATGCCTTCTCTCGCACCAAGCTCTTGCAGGACTTGCGGGTTGCCGCCGCGCCCCTTGCCGAAGAAGAAGTTGTAGCCCGCGACCGCGTCAGCGATGCCCAGCCCCTGCACGAGCACCTCGTCAACGAAGCTTTCCGCCGTCAGGCCCGCCAGCGCGGCGTCGAAACGCACCACGGCGGCGACATCCAGCCCGAACAGGTCCAGCAGTTTGAGCTTGCGCGGCAGAGGCGTCAGTTCAAAAAACGGGCGCTCTGGCTGGAAGAACGTGCGTGGATGCGGCTCGAACACCATCGCGCCGGACAGTTTGCCTTGCGCCGCGGCAATGTCCCGCGCGCGCCCCAATAGCGCCTGGTGTCCGCGATGGACGCCGTCGAAATTCCCAATCGCGAGGACGGCGCCGCGCGTGGCCGCCGGCCGCTCCCGCCAATCATGCACGATCTCCACGCCGCGTTGGCTCCTCTTCAGTCTTCATGCGCGCCGGGGCACCATCAGCTTGGCGTCGCCGTCGAGCACAAGCCGGTCCTCAACATGGCATGTGCACGCCAGCACGACACGATCTTTCTCCGCGATCAGATCGGCAACCTCAACCCGCGCCGTGACAGTGTCACCATGATAAACGGGGGCGCGAAAGGTGAGCGTCTGCGACAGATAGATCGCCCCCGCACCGGGAAGCCTGGTTCCGAGCACGGTCGAGATATAGCTCGCCGTCAGCAGGCCGTGAACGATGCGCACCTTGAAGCGTGTGCCGGCGGCATAGTCTTCGTCGAGATGAACCGGGTTGGTGTCGCCCGACAGCGCGGCGAAGGCGGCGATGTCCTCCGGCTGTACCTCGCGAGTGTAGCTAGCCGACATGCCGATCGCCAGGTCCTCGAAGGCATAACCTGAAGGATCGTTGCTGACCGCCGCGCTATCCCCTGGCTCGCTGGTGTCTGCAACACCTTGCTGTTGCGTGCCCAGCGCACGCCGAACCCGTCCCGGTAGCCATCTCATGCGCAACTCCTTTTTGCTTTCGTGATGCTTTTATGGTTGAGGCTGTGCGCGCTACCAGCGCAGGCGTCTCATGGCCGCAAGAGGTCGCTTCGCGCTATCGGCGAACAGATGCGCGATCGCTGCGCTATCAAGCGTATCGCTCGCGCCCAGATCGTCGACGTGCAGGCCGCTGGCCACGAAAACGCTGTCCAGCCTTTCCGCCTGCGCCCCGGCTATGTCGGTGCGCACCCCGTCGCCGATGGCAAGGATAGCGCTGTCAGGCATGGTCCCGGCGATGTCTTGAAGGCGCTCTCGCGCCAGCGCATAGATTGGCGGGTGCGGTTTGCCGGTGTAGATGACTTCGCCGCCCATCTCGCCATAAGCCTTTGCCAGCGCGCCCGCGCAATAGATCAGGCGGTCGCCGCGCTCGACCATCAGGTCCGGGTTCGCGCAGATCATCGGCAGGTTGCGTTCGTGAAGCCGCGCAAACAGGTCGGCGTAGTCTTCAGGCGTCTCCGTCTCGTCATCGAACAGCCCGGAACACAGCACGACTTGCGCCGCTTCCGGCCCGGTGAGCTCAATGTCCAGACCCGCCAGCATGGGCCGGTCACGCTCAGGCCCCAGCAGGAACACGCGCTCGCCGCCGCGGCGCATCATCTCGGCTCGCGCCACGTCGCCAGACGTAACGAGGGCATCGTAGGTGTCGCGGGGCACGCCGACCTCGTCCAGTTGTATCGCCACGCCCTCGCTATGGCGCGGCGAATTTGATAGCAGGATGACGGTGCCACCGGCCGCTCGGTAGGCCCCACAGGCTTGCACGGCGCAGTCATGCGGCTTAATGCCATTATGCACGACGCCCCAGACGTCGCAGAACCAGGCGGAATAGGCGCTGGCCAGCGGCGCGATATGCGCGATGATGGGGATCTCGGGGGGCGTTTCGTTCATGTGCCTCATCTCGCCGTGGTTATCAGCGCCGCCATGCGTGGCCCCGCCGTTCATGTTTGTGCGATGCAAAAATAGCCTTCCCGGGGCGCCGCGTGCAAGCCGCGCCTTGAACGACCCGGATCGAGACCAGCGATGACGCGCTACAAGATCACCGTCGAATATGACGGCGGCCCGTTTGTCGGCTGGCAGATGCAGGACAACGGCCCGTCCGTTCAGGCTGCGCTCGTCAACGCCATCCAGGGCTTCAGCGGGGAACAGGTCGAGGTGCGCGGCGCCGGGCGCACCGATGCGGGCGTGCATGCGTGCGGGCAGGTCGCGCATTTCGATCTGGCGCGCGACATGGCGCCGGGGCGCATCCGCGACGCGATCAATTTCCACTTGAAGCCCGCGCCGATCGCCGTGCTGGCCTGCGCGCCGGTCGCGCCCGAGTTTGATGCGCGGTTTTCAGCGACGCGGCGCGACTACGAGTACCTCATCATCAACCGGCGCGCGCCGCTCACGCTCGATGCCGGGCGGGCCTGGCGGGTGCCGGTGCCGCTTGATGCCGATGCGATGGCGGATGCGGCGCAGGTGCTGCTCGGTTGCCACGACTTCACCACCTTCCGCTCGGTCCACTGCCAGGCGCGCTCTCCCGTCAAGACGCTGGATCGGCTGGATGTGGCGCGCGAAGGTGAGCGTATCGTGATCCGCGCGAGCGCGCGCTCGTTCATGCACAATCAGGTGCGCTCGATCGCCGGCAGCCTGAAGCTGGTGGGCGAAGGGAAATGGTCGCGCGATGCCCTCCGCGCCGCGCTGGAGGCGCGTGATCGCAGCGCTTGCGGGCCGGTTGCGCCGGCTTGCGGGCTTTATCTCGCCGGCGTGGGGTATGACTGATGCGGACTTGCACGGGGACGCGTGGTGGCTCAGATAAA
>CAYFVF010000224.1:0-3223 GCA_964346335.1 uncultured Hyphomicrobiaceae bacterium | reverse complement strand
TCCGCGTCGAGAAAGCGGGCATCATTCATGCCGGTGTCGGCAAGGCCAGCTTCGACGAGGATGCGCTGGTGCAGAATATTCGCGCCTTCGCCGATGCGGTGATGAAGGCCAAGCCCGCCGGCGCGAAAGGCACGTACCTGAAGAAGTTCTCGGTGACATCGACGATGGGGCCGGGCCTTCAGGTCGATACACAAAGCGTCCTCAACGCTTGAGGCGCTGACTGCGGAATTCGGCGGTAAATGCCGCCAACGGGTTTCCGGCGTGCAAGCGCCGGGAAGCGCCGGGCCGGAGACGGCTCGGCAAATCCTGTCCGAGACTGGGGGCGCCGGTTCGCCGGCTTAATCCGAAAGGGCCCGCAATAGACAGGGGTGAGGTGCCGTGATCGAGACGGCGATGTTTCGAGCGCGGCGCTTGCGTGACTGAAACGCCATGCTTTTTCGTTTGGCGCGCCAGCCACGGCCCTTGGGACAGGTTCTTTGAGCTGTCGCTGGGGCCTTTGCAAAAGGGCTGGCGACATTGACCAAGCGGCGGTGTCCGGTGCGCCGGAGCCGCCACGATACCTTGGAGAGAAGCGGTGGAGAGAGCCGAAAAAGTCGAGATGGTCGAACAGCTCGGCCATGTCTTTGAAGAGTCCGGCTCCGTCGTCGTTGCACGCTACACCGGACTCACGGTGGCCGAAATGACCGATCTCCGCGAACGCATGAAAGCGGCCGGAGCCCGGTTCAAGGTCGTCAAAAACCGCCTCGCCAAGATCGCGCTGCAGAACACGGATCGTGCTGCGGCCGTGGAGATGTTCGTCGAACCGACCGGTATCGCTTATGCCAATGATCCGGTCGCCCCGGCCAAGGTGGCCGCGCAATTCGCCAAGGAAAAACAGAAGTTCATCATCGTTGGCGGACTGGTGGGCAAGGGGGCCGTGAACGAGGATGGCATTAAGGCGCTCGCCGACATGCCGTCCATGGACGAACTCCGGGCCAAGCTGGTCGGTGTGCTGAACGCGCCCGCGGGCAAGCTCGTGCGCACCCTAAACGCGCCGGGCGAAAAGCTCGCTCGCACGCTGAACGCTCCTGCCTCCGATCTCGTCGGGGTGCTCCAGGCGCGCCAGCATCAGCAGGAAGACGCAGCCTAGTGTCTTGGCAATGAGTGTCTCGCCAACACCTGTGTTGGCAACACGTCAATCGGCAAGAGCCAAACGAAAGCAAGGTTTAAGAGAATGTCTGAAGCAACTGAACGTTTGTATGAAGAGCTGTCGAAGCTGACAGTGCTCGAAGTCTCGGAGCTCGTGAAAAAGCTCGAAGACGAATGGGGCGTGTCGGCGCAGGCCGCGCCCATGGCCATGCCGATGGGCGGCATGCCGGCGGCTGGCGGTGGCGCCGAGGCCGCGGCGGAAGAGGAAAAGACGGAATTTGACGTCGTCCTCGCGTCCTTTGGTGACAACAAGATCGGGGTCATCAAGGAAGTGCGCGGCATCACCGGCCTTGGCCTGAAGGAAGCCAAGGAACTCGTCGAGGGCGTGCCGAAGCCGTTGAAGGAAGGCATCGCGAAGGACGAGGCCGAGGACATCAAGAAGAAGCTGGAAGACGCCGGCGCGAAAGTCGAGGTCAAGTAAGGCTTCATGCGGGCGGTGGCCCGCGCGATACAACACGAGCCGGTGCGGGGCGATTGCTCCCGCCGGCCATGCTGCGAAGCAGTTTCCCCCGCGTGCTTGCGATCGGATGAGCACGCGTGGCAAGCGGCTTCCATGCGCCTCTGGCGGTGGCAGGGCGCAAGATGGACCGATGCGTGCGACAGGGAGTGAAGATGGCGCAGACATTCGTAGGACGCAAGCGTGTCCGCAAGACTTTCGGCCACATCCGCGAAGTGGCCGAGATGCCCAACCTGATTGAAGTTCAAAAGCGCTCTTACGACGATTTCCTGATGGTGAAGGAGCCGAAAGGCGGACGCCCCAACGAGGGGCTACAGTCCGTTTTCAGCTCTGTCTTCCCGATCAAGGACTTCTCGGAGCGCTCGCAGCTGGAGTTCGTCCGGTACGAGTTCGACGACCCGAAATATGACGTGGACGAGTGCCAGCAGCGCGACCTCACCTATGCAGCGCCACTTCGGGCAACGCTACGTCTGATCACCTTCGATGTCAACGAAGAGACCGGCGCGCGCTCGGTCAAGGACATCAAGGAACAGGACGTGTTCATGGGCGAAATTCCGTTCATGACGGGCAATGGCACGTTCATCATAAATGGCACCGAGCGCGTCATCGTCAGCCAGATGCACCGCTCGCCGGGCGTGTTCTTCGATCACGACCGCGGCAAGACCCATGCCAGCGGCAAGCTGCTGTTCGCCGCGCGGATCATCCCTTATCGCGGTTCGTGGCTGGATTTCGAGTTCGACCCGAAAGACCTCGTTTACGTGCGCATCGACCGGCGCCGCAAGCTGCCTGTGACGACGCTTCTTTACGCGCTCGGCCTGAGCGACGAGGAGGTGCTCACTCATTTCTATGACCGGCTGATCCTGAAAGCGGACGCCAAGGGCTGGCGGATGCCGTTTGATCCGCAGCGCATGCGCGGCCTCAAGCCCAGCCATGACATCGTGAATGCTGACACCGGCGAAGTCGCGATCGAGGCGGGCCGCAAGATCACGCCGCGCCAGGCGAAGAAGCTGGCGGAGGCAGGCCTGAAGGACATGCTCGTAAGCGACGACGCGTTGTCCGGTCGCTACGTCGCTGAAGACCTCGTGGATATGAGTTCGGGCGAGATTTATGCCGAGGCCGGCGCCGAACTGACCGCGGATGTGATCGAGAAGATCCGCGGCGGCGGCGTCTCGGAAATCCCGATCCTCGATATCGACCACGTCAATACCGGTCCGTTCATCCGCAACACGCTGGTCGCCGACAAGAATTCCAGCCGCGAGGAAGCCCTGCTCGACATCTACCGGGTGATGCGCCCCGGTGAGCCGCCGACGGTCGAAGCTGCGGAGAAACTGTTCGCCGGCCTGTTCTTCGACGAAGAGCGGTATGATCTTTCGGCCGTCGGGCGGGTGAAGATGAACATGCGGCTCGACCTTGATGCCGAGGACACGGTACGCACGCTGCGCAAGGAGGATATTCTCGCGGTCATCAAGACCATGGTGGCGCTGCGCGACGGCAAGGGTGACATCGACGATATCGACCATCTCGGCAACCGGCGCGTGCGCTCAGTCGGCGAGCTGATGGAAAACCAGTATCGCGTCG
>CAYFVF010000223.1:0-3227 GCA_964346335.1 uncultured Hyphomicrobiaceae bacterium | reverse complement strand
GGATGCCCTGCACCACCTCGGTGAATTCGCCGCGCACGCGCATCTTGTTGAAGGTCTCGCGGGTCGCGCCATCGAGGCTCACCTGCACGGACTTCACGCTTGCACCCTTCAGGCGTCGCGAGGCTTCGGGCGTGAGGAACTGGCCGTTGGTCTCGATCTTGAGCTGCGCCCCGCGCGAGGCCGCGTATTCCACAAGGTCGAAGAACTTCGGATGCACCATCGGCTCGCCGCCGGACAGCGAGATATAGGGCACGTCGAGATCGACCGCCTGGCGCATGACCGCCATTACGCCGTCATCGTCAAGCTCGTCCTTGAACGCCTTGTTCGGCCCGCTTTCCTCGATGCAGTGGAGACAAGCGAAGTTGCACTCGTTGGTGAGCTGCCACGCCACGTAGAGCGGCGCGCCGAGCGTGCCCGCACGGGTCATCCCCGGTGTTGCCGCCTGAGTGTGCGTACCGGCCCGGACACCGCCAACGTCCCCTGCGATGCCGTGTGATGGGTTCGATCCGTCCATGCCGTTCAAACCTCTTCCGCGAGGCCGTTATCGATCAGTTCCTGCACGAACGCCGCCGCCTCGGTTTCGATGCGCGCCGGATCGTCGCCGGGGAACACGGTCTTGAGCTTTTCGGCGATCGCCGCGCGGGAGGTGCCCGCCTCGATCTCGTTTGCCACCGCCGCCGCTGTCGCGTTCAGCGCAAACACCTTCTCGCTGCGCGTCTCGAACAACACGCCGCCGAAGCGCTCCTTACGGAATTTAACGTACTCACAGAACTTCATCTGCTCCACTTCACCTTGTCGTTTCGCGACGCCGGAAATATCGCAGACGCTCATCACCGCCCAGCCGATTCACCCGCGCCGCCGCTCCAGTGGTTTTTCAGAACGACCAGCAAGCCTGACACGATCAGCGGTCTCCGCCGCGCGACCGCGTAAAGGATAGGATACATATCCCGAAAAATCGAGGCGTGAATTGATCTGAATCATCCGTGCGCCAAGACACGCTTCAATGCTCGCCGTGTAGACCTCCGATCCGCTACAATCAACGCCAAGCGAGGATAAAGCGTGCGTAGCGCATCCGCGAGTGCACACGCACAGGGATGGAGTGCCGATGTTCGAACAGAAAGGCGACAGCGTGCTCGTGTTCGGAGCGAGCGGCTATATCGGGCGGCACCTGACGCCAGCGCTTGCGCGGAAGGGCCGTCGCGTGCGCGCGGCCGCCCGGCGGCTGGGTCCTCTGGAGGCGGAGCATTGGCGCGGCGTCGAATGCGTGTCAGCGGACGCGCTCGATCCGCCAACCTTGCGCGCGGCGCTCGAAGGCGTCGACACCGCCTATTATCTCGTCCACTCCATGGCCGCGGGAGACGCCTTCCCGGAGATCGACCGGCGCGCGGCCGAGAATTTTGCCGCCGCAGCCGCGGAAGCTGGTGTTCGCAGGATCGTTTATCTCGGCGGGCTGACACCGCCCGACCCGGACACGCCGCATCTCACATCGCGTATCGAAACCGGCGATATCCTGCGGCGCGGCAGCGTGCCGGTGATCGAGTTGCGCGCGGGCATCATCGTGGGGCCGGGTTCGGCGGCGTTCGAGGTGATGCGCGATCTGGTGGCGCATCTGCCGATTATGGTCACGCCGCGCTGGATTTACTCGAAATCGCCGCCCGTAGCGCTGGAAGACCTGATTGCCGACCTCATCGCGTTGCCCGACATCGATGCGGCGGCGGGGCGCGTGTTCGAGACGCGCGGGCCCGAGATCCTGACCTACGAAGAGATGATGCATGTGCTCACGGCCAAGCTGGGACGGCGCAAGCGCATCATCATTCCCGTCCCGGTGCTGACGCCGAAGCTGTCCAGCTATTGGCTCGGCTTCATCTCCTCCGTGCCCGTGAATGTCGCGCGAGCGCTGATTACGGGGCTGAAATATGATCTCGATGCGGACGACACGCCGCTGCGCGCGCTGATCCCGCGAAAGACCATGGGCTTTAGCGAGAGCGTGGACCGCGTTTTCGCGCTGGAGGAACAGATCGTCGCTGGTGATCGCTGGCGTACCGGCGCGTTTGCGCTGCGCGGCAACCGGCATGATGTCAGCTTCTACTCGAAGGCGATGACCCGCAGCGCACGTGGACCGGCCCGCGCGCCTGAGGTCTGGGTCGCGCTCAGCGCCCTCGGAACGAAGGAAAACCCTTACTTTTTCCGTAATGCGCTGTGGTCGCTGCGCGCGTGGCTGGACCGGCGCTTCGGCGGGCGGCACGCGCCGAAGCGCGGCTCAAGCGACCCGCTAGTCACGGGCACGCGGTTCGACTTCTGGGAGGTCATCGCGGCGGTGCCGCAGCGTCGGCTGACGCTCCTTTCCCACCTGGTAGCGCCGGGCGCGGGCGGCCTGGAATTCGAGATTAACGAGCAACAGACCGGCAGCGGCGCGCTGTCCGCCACGATCTATTGGCACCCGGCGGGTTTTCTCGGCATCCTGTATTGGTATGCCCTCTGGCCAGCCCATGCGTGGATGCTGCGCGGCATGGTCCGCGCGATTATCCGCAAGGCGCGCACGAAGCGGCAGACAACTCAGAGCGAAGACGCGATCGCCTGACGAAGCTCAGGATAGCGGAACGCGAAGCCTTCTTCCTGCAGCCGTGTCGGTAGAACCCGTTGGCCGTCGAGGACCACCGTCGCGCCGTCACCCAGCACCCCTTTAAGCACGACGCCGGGCACCGGCAGCTTGAACCGACCACCCAGCTGCTCGCCAAGCGCGCCCATGAACTCGTCCATGCGCACCGGGTTCGGCCCGGTGGCGTTATACGCACCCTGCATGGTCTCGTCGGTGAGCGCGCGCAGGATGATACGAACCGTGTCTTCGCGGTGAATCCATGAGAACCATTGCCGCCCCGAGCCGATACGCCCGCCAACGAACCGGCCAAGACGGTCGAGCACACTCTCAAAACGTGATGTCATATCGAGAACGATGCCGTGGCGCAGGATGACGACGCGAAGACCAAGCTCTTCGGCCGCGCGCGCCTCGGCCTCCCATGCCCGCGTAACGACCGACAGGAAATCCTGGCCCTGATGCGGTGGGCTGTTTTCATCGAAGGTCGCCGTCTCGCTAAAGCCGTAGTAGCGCACGGCGGATGAACTGACCAGCACGCGCGGACGCGGGCTGGCCTGGGCGATCGCCTGCACGAGCGTGCGCGTGCCGAGCTCGCGGCTGCGCTTGATTTCGGCCTTGAACTCCGGCGTCC
>CAYFVF010000222.1:0-3243 GCA_964346335.1 uncultured Hyphomicrobiaceae bacterium | reverse complement strand
TTCTGCTGGTGCGGCCGCTACTCGATATGTCGCGTGCTCAGCTTCGTGCCGAACTCGCCGCACGCGGGGCCGAATGGCTGGAAGATCCCGGCAATGCCGACGAGCGCTACGAACGCGTCCGGGTACGCCGGGCGCTCGATACCCTCGCCAAACTGGGCGTGACACGCGCCCGCATCGCCGAAAGCGCCACCCGGCTGCGGCGGACGCGTGACGCGATCGAAGCATCGGCGGGCAACTTTATCGCCAGCCATGCGATCGTCAGCCCGGCTGGCTACGTCACCCTGCCGCATGATGCGCTGCGCGGTGCGCCGGAGGATATCGCCCTCCATGCGCTCGGGAATATCCTCCATGCTGTGGGCGGGCGTGACCGGCCGCCGCGCCTGCGCAAGCTGGAGATGCTCATGGGCCAGCTTCACTGGGGCGATTGCGAAACAACAACGCTTGGAGGCTGTGTCATCTCCCTGAATTTACGCGGCGGAGCGTTCACGTTCTGCCGCGAGAGTGGCCGTTTGCACGCGCCGCCGCTGTGGCTTTCGTCTGGCGAAACAGGCGTTTGGGACCGCCGATTCAGCGTCCGTGTCGAAAAGCTGAGTAGCGAAAAGGTGTGCGTGGATGCGCTGGGGTTGGCCAATCTGTCGGCACTGCCAAAGGCGATCCGGGTGCAGCATCCGCCCGAGGCGCTCGCTTGTTTGCCCGCGATTTACGCGGGAAAGACGTTGTTAGGTGTCCCCGTGGCAAGTTTTGCGCTCAATGACCAACACCCGGACGCCACCGCCTGCAAGGCATCGTTTCTGGGTCTGACCGGCACCTGACCCGCACGAGAAATGAAGATGCGCGGGCGCGGCGCAAGCGCGCAACGCTTGGCAAACAGAACCACGGCCCATATCTTCGACGTAGTGCTGCACACAGCCCGCACGAGCCTTTGGCACTCGCCTGTTCCGCGTACCACCCGCCTGCCGACGGGGCCTGATCGCGCAGCGCATGCGAGGCAGCGAAACGCAAGGATGTCAGATGAATTCAAATTTTCGTAACTTCGCCATCTGGATCATCATCGGCCTGCTGCTCATCGCTCTGTTCAACCTGTTTCAGAGTCCGAGCCGCCCGTCCGCTGAGAACACGATCAGCTACTCCCAGTTCCTGACCGCCGTGGAAAACAGCGATATCCGCTCGGTCACGCTGTCTGGCGACAAGGTCGTGGGGCAGTACAACGATGGCCGCTCATTCCAGACCTTTAAGCCGAATGACGCCAACCTGTCCGACCGTCTGGAATCCAAGGGTGTTGGCATTTCGGTCGAGCCGAAGGATGACAGCTCTCCGACACTCCTGAGCATTCTGATCTCCTGGTTCCCGATGCTGCTGCTCATCGCGGTCTGGATCTTCTTCATGCGCCAGATGCAGGGGGGCGGTGGTCGCGCCATGGGCTTCGGCAAGTCTAAGGCCAAGTTGCTGACCGAACGTACGGACCGCGTCACGTTCGAGGATGTTGCCGGCGTTGACGAAGCGAAGGAAGACCTCGAAGAGATCGTCGAGTTCCTGCGCGATCCGCAGAAGTTCCAGCGTCTTGGCGGGCGTATCCCGCACGGCGCGCTGCTGGTCGGTCCCCCGGGAACTGGTAAGACGCTGTTGGCGCGCGCGATCGCGGGTGAGGCGAACGTGCCGTTCTTCACCATCTCGGGCTCTGACTTCGTCGAGATGTTCGTCGGCGTCGGCGCCAGCCGCGTGCGCGACATGTTCGAGCAGGCGAAAAAGAACGCGCCGTGTATTATCTTCATCGACGAAATCGACGCCGTGGGCCGGCATCGTGGCGCGGGCCTCGGCGGCGGTAACGACGAGCGCGAACAGACCCTGAACCAGCTTCTGGTCGAAATGGATGGCTTCGAGGCGAACGAGGGCGTCATCCTGATCGCTGCGACCAACCGCCCGGACGTTCTCGACCCCGCGCTGCTGCGTCCGGGCCGTTTCGACCGCCAGGTGGTCGTGCCGAACCCCGACGTTCTTGGGCGCGAGAAGATCCTGAAGGTGCACACGCGCAAGGTGCCGCTCGCTCCGGACGTGGATATCAAGGTCATCGCGCGCGGCACGCCGGGCTTCGCCGGTGCCGACCTGTCGAACCTCGTCAACGAAGCGGCCTTGCTCGCGGCGCGTCGCTCCAAGCGGCTCGTGACCCAGACCGAGTTCGAAGACGCCAAGGACAAGGTGCTGATGGGCGCCGAGCGCCGCTCTATGGTGATGACCGACGAGGAGAAGCGCCTCACGGCCTATCACGAGGGTGGTCACGCGTTGATCGGCCTGATGGTCGAGGGCTCGGACCCGGTTCACAAGGCGACGATCATCCCGCGTGGCCGCGCGCTGGGTATGGTAATGCGTCTGCCTGAGCGGGATGCGCTGTCTGTCACGCGCCAGAAGATGAAGGCTGACATTGCCGTGGCGATGGGCGGCCGCGTCGCCGAGGAAGTCGTGTTCGGCTACGACAAGGTGACGTCGGGCGCGTCAATGGACTTCAAGATGGCCACGCAAATGGCACGTGCTATGGTCACGCAGTACGGCATGTCCGACAAGCTCGGCCCGCTGGCCTATGGCGAGAACGAGGATGAAGTCTTCCTCGGCCATTCGGTCGCGCGGACGCAAAGCCTGTCCGACGAAACGCAGAAGGTCGTGGACGAGGAAATCTACCGGATCGTCGACGAGGGCTATGATTTCGCCCGCAAGCTGATCGAGCAGAACGTCGATAAGCTCCATACCATCGCCAAGGGCCTGCTCGAATACGAGACGCTGTCCGGTCAGGAGATCACCGATCTTCTGGATGGCAAGCCGCCGCTGCGCGAGTTCGAGGCCGAGGTCACGAGCGAGCCGCGGAAGAAGTCCTCCGCCGTTCCGAGCGCCGGGCGCAAGCCAAAGGGTGGCGAGGAACCGGACACTGGCGGCATGGAGCCTCAGCCGCAGGGATAAGCCTATCGGGAGGCGGGCGGCCCTCAAGGCCCTCGCCTCCCTTGACGCTTTGTGTCCGACACGCTAATGACACTGCCAGACGCGCGCCTCGGGCGCGCAATTTTTATTCCCTCACTTAAAGTTTTGGGAGACCGAGATGAGCCGCCGTTGCGAGCTAACCGGAAAGACCGCGCAGACCGGACACAATGTAAGCCACGCGAACAACAAGACGCGCCGTCGGTTTCTCCCGAACCTGTGCGACGTCACGCTGATGAGCGACGCGCTCCAGCGCAGCGTGCAGATGCGCATCAGCGC
>CAYFVF010000221.1:0-3272 GCA_964346335.1 uncultured Hyphomicrobiaceae bacterium | reverse complement strand
TCGAAGATGTCGCGGTCCTTCATGGGCTTCGCGTCGCACGGCTCGACGCCGTTCCACAGCGTCGCGGCGAGGCGCATGTACTCTTCTTTGACCGCCTCCAGCGCGGGGGTGGAGTCCATCTCGAACAGCACTGACTTCTTCAGCCGGCTCTTGCGGATGTCATCGAGGTCGGGGAAATGCGCGAGACAGCGCAGGCCCGTGGAGTCGTTGAAGCGGTCGATCTCGTCGGTGGCTGCGCTACGGTTGGCGATCACGCCGGCAAGGCGCACGTCGTAGTTTTTCGCCTTCGCGCCGATCGCCGCAACGATCCGGTTCATCGCGAAGATCGAGTCGAAGTCGTTGGCAGTGACGATCACTGCGCGATCCGCGTGTTGCAGTGGCGAGGCGAAGCCGCCGCAGACAACGTCGCCGAGCACGTCGAAGATCACCACGTCGGTGTCTTCGAGCAGGTGATGTTCCTTCAGCAGCTTGACCGTCTGGCCGACGACATATCCGCCACAGCCCGTGCCCGCCGGCGGGCCGCCCGCCTCCACGCACATCACGCCGTTATAGCCCTCATAGACAAAGTCTTCCGGGCGCAGCTCCTCGGAGTGGAAATCCACCGATTCCAGAACGTCGATGACGGTGGGGACGAGGCTCTTGGTCAGCGTGAAGGTGGAATCGTGCTTCGGGTCGCAGCCGATCTGCAAGACGCGCTTGCCCAGCATCGAGAACGCCGCGGACAAGTTCGAGGACGTCGTGCTCTTGCCGATCCCGCCTTTGCCGTAAACGGAGAACACCTTGGCCGTGTCGATCTGGACGGAGGGGTCCAGCTGGACCTGGACGCTGCCGTCGTCGTTGCGTTGATTGGCTGGGCGGGTGTCGAGAAGTACTGTCATGCCGGTCTCCTTGGGTGCGTTATGCGGCGGCGTGTTCTGTGACGCCTTCAACCTGATCCTCAAGCTCGGCGCTGGCCTGATTCAGGGCTTCTAGCGTCGCTTCATCTGGCGACCAGTATTGGCGCTCGTGGGCTTCGATGAGCCGTCCGGCCATCTTGGCGGAGGCTTTCGGGTTCAGCTCGGCCAGGCGCTTGCGCATGGCTTCGTCGAGCACGTAGGTCTCGGTGAGTTGCTGATAGACCCATTCCGGGACCTGTCCGGTGGTGGCCGACCAGCCCATGGTGTTGGTGACATGCGCCTCGATCTGGCGCACGCCCTCGTAGCCATGGCGCAGCATGCCTTCGTACCACTTCGGGTTAAGCGCGCGCGTGCGGGTTTCCAGCGCGACCTGTTCGTTCAGCGTGCGCACCGCCCCTTCGCCGCGTGTCTGATCGCCGATATAGACCTGTGTCGGCGTGCCGCGAGCGTCCTGAACGGCGCGGCCAATACCGCCCAGCGTGTCGAAATAGTGGTCGACGGTGGTCACGCCCAGTTCGACCGATTCGAGGTTCTGGTAGGCGAGATCGACGCCCGAGAGCACGCTTTGCAGCAGTTCCTTCTGGCGCACCGGCTTGCCGGAGCAGCCATACGCGAAGCACTTGCGGCTCTGGTAGGTTTCGGCAAGCTCGGATTCGTCTTCCCATGCGCCGCTGTCCAGCAGCTGGTTCACGTTGGAGCCGTAAGCGCCGTCGGCGTTGGAGAAGACGCGCAGGGCCGCGGTTTCCATGTCGCATCCGTTCGCTTCGGCATAGGCCAGCGCGTGGGCGCGGATCGGGTTTTGTTCCAGAGGCTCATCAGCCTGCGCCGCCATCAACGAGGCTTCGGCCAGCAGGCGTGTTTGTAGCGGCAGCAGGTCGCGGAAGATGCCCGACAGCGTGACGATCACGTCAATGCGCGGGCGGCCAAGTTCTTCCAGCGGGATCAGCCCCGCGCCAGCGAGCCGGCCGTAGCTGTCGAAGCGCGGGCGCGCGCCGATCAGCGCCAGGACCTGGGCGATCTGGCTGCCCTCGGATTTCAGATTGTCCGTGCCCCACAGCACCAGCGCCACGGTCTGCGGGAGGCCATTGCCATCCTGCATGTAGCGCGCGAGCAGCCGGTCCGCCTGCGCCGCACCGTCCTTCACCGCGAAGGCGCTGGGGATGCGGAACGGATCGAAGCCGTGCAAGTTGCGGCCCGTGGGAAGGATTTCGGGGGAGCGCAACAGGTCACCACCGGGCACCGGCGGGGTGAAGCCACCGTCGAGGGCATGCAGGAGCGCGGGGATTTCCGTGTCCTTCATGAGCAGGCTGTTTGTGCCCTCAAGCTGGCGGGCCATGGCCAGGTTGGCTTCGTTCGCTTCCAGCCCGGCCTCCGAGATGGCGTGTTCCGGCGTGTCACCGTCAGCCAGCGCGTGCGCCGCCTCGTCGCTCAGGCTCACCCCGTGCGAGGCTTCGGCGATAGAGCGCAGCATGTCGCTACGTTCATCCGCGCTCATGGCCTCGCCGACGACATGCAGGCCATTGGGGATCAGCGTTTGTTCAAGCTCGGCAACATCCATGGCCACCTTGGTCACGCGCGCCTCTGCATCGCCGTCCCAAACTGGCTCAGGCGCGGCCAACTCAAGGTCTACCGCTTGCGACTGGATCAGGACTGCAAGCTCTGCGCGTTCTTCGTGCTCTTCCGGCGGCAGGGCGCGCCAGCGCTCGATCGAGCTTTTGAGGTCAAGAAGCCCGCGATAAAGCCCGGCATGCGCCACCGGCGGCGTCAGGTAGCTTACCAGCGTGGCCGCCGAGCGCCGCTTGGCGATCGTGCCCTCGGATGGGTTGTTCGCGGCGTAGAGATAAATGTTCGGCAGGTCGCCGATCAGCCGGTCCGGCCAGCAGTTGTCGCTCAGGCCCGACTGCTTGCCCGGCATGAACTCCAGCGCGCCGTGGGTGCCGAAATGCAGCACCGCGTTTGCGTCGAAATCCTCGCGCAGGTAGCGGTAGAAGGCCGAGAAGGCATGGGTCGGCGCGAAGCCTTTCTCGAACAGAAGGCGCATCGGGTCGCCCTCGTAGCCGAAGGCGGGCTGGACGCCGATGAAGATGTTGCCGAACTGGCGGCCTAAGACGTGGATCGTGCGCCCGTCGGTCTGCTGGCGCCCAGGCGCCGGGCCCCACTGCTCTTCGATGTCGGCCAGCCAGCGCTCGCGCTGAACGTGATCGTCAACCGGGATGCGCGCATGGACATTCGCGTCCGCGCCGTATTGCGCGGCATTGCCGTGAATGATGCTTTCGCGCAAGTCATCGACGCTGTCAGGCACTTCGACGTCGTAGCCGCCGGCTTTCAGCGCCTTGAGCGTATTGAGCAGCGACTCGAAGACAGAGAGATAGGCCG
>CAYFVF010000220.1:0-3292 GCA_964346335.1 uncultured Hyphomicrobiaceae bacterium | reverse complement strand
GAAATCGTGGCGTCGATCTCGGGCAAGGGCGTTTATGCGCGGATGAAGTTCGAGTCCGGGGTGCATCGCGTGCAGCGCGTGCCGGAGACCGAATCGGGCGGGCGCATCCATACCTCGGCGGCGACCGTGGCGGTGTTGCCGGAGGCCGAGGACATTGACATCGAAATCCGCAACGAAGACCTGCGCATCGACACCATGCGCGCCTCCGGCGCGGGCGGCCAGCACGTCAACACGACCGACAGCGCCGTGCGCATCACGCATCTGCCGACCGGCATCGTGGTGCAGTCGTCGGAGAAGTCCCAGCATCAGAACCGCGCGCGGGCGATGCAGGTGCTCCGCGCCCGGCTGTTCGACGAGGAACGCCAGCGCGCCGATCAGGAACGCGCGGCAGAGCGCAAGGACCAGGTCGGCTCCGGCGACCGCTCGCAGCGCATCCGCACCTATAACTTCCCGCAGGGCCGCGTGACCGATCACCGGATCGGCCTGACGCTGCACAAGCTGCCCCAGGTGCTCGCGGGCGAGGGGCTCGACGAGGTTATCGACGCGCTCATCACTGATCACCAGACGCGCCAGCTCGCGGCGATGGACGAGCAGGAAAGCTATGCCTGATTTGCCCTTGGCCGCACATCTGACGCTGTCAGCCGGGCGCATCGAGGATGCACGCCGCGCGCTTGTCAGCGCCTTCCGCGCGGGCGGGGTCGAAACGCCGGCACTCGACGCGCGGCTGTTGGCGCTTGCGGCCTGCGGCCTGAGCCATGCCGACCTGATCCGCGATCCGGGCCAGACGCTGACGCTCCAGGCGCGTGAGACGCTGGAGGCCATGGCCGCGCGACGGCTTGCGGGTGTGCCGGTTTCGCGAATCCTTGGGCAGCGTGACTTTTGGGGACTATCGTTCCGCCTGTCGCCGGAGACGCTCGACCCCCGCGCGGACACCGAAACGCTGGTGGAGGCGGTTCTGGCGGCGCTGTCCGGGCGCGAGACGGAACGCCTGCGCCTGCTCGACCTGGGGACCGGCAGCGGCTGTCTGCTTGCCGCGCTGCTCAGCGAATTGCGGAATGCATGGGGCGTAGGCACCGACATCAGCCATTCCGCGCTGCTGACCGCGCAGGGGAATGCGCTGCGCGCTGGCGTCGGCGAGCGCGCGCGGTTTGTCCGGGCGGATTGGGTGACTGCTCTTGGCGGCCCGTTCGATGTGGTCGTGTCCAACCCGCCTTATATAGCCAACGCGGATCTCGCCGGACTGAGTCGCGAGGTGCGCGATCACGATCCGCTGGCCGCGCTGGATGGCGGCGCCGACGGGCTGGCGGCTTATCGGGAAATTCTTGGCGGTGTGACGCGCGTGCTGAGGCCGGGCGGCCTGGTCGCGTTCGAGGTCGGCGCGGGCCAGGACAATGCGGTCATGGCGATGATGCGCGCGGCCGGTTTCACGTGCGGGGCTGGCGAAGGCGCCGTGGCGCGCCGCGATCTCGGCGGCATCGAGCGCGCGGTGGTGATGCGCCGGCCAGATATGGATAAACTGGCAAAAAAAGAGTTGGAAAGCAGCGCCATTCACGATAGCCTATGACAAACAATCGCGGGCGTCACAGTGCGCATGAGGTCTTGAAGGCCCTGGTTTCCAAGCGCTGCCCAAGCGGTCTAGCAATTCGCCAAGATAACGTGTGAGCGGTGTTCAGCAGAGTAAGCTGTAGAACGGCCGTGGTGTAAGCGGGTCTCCGGTGTGATCGTATGATGCTATCAGGAGCACCCGCGGGCCTGCCAGCGCGAGATGGGGTCGAGTGTGCGCCAGCGCAGCGCGCACGGTCAGCTATCAGGACAGTCCGGCGGTAGCGAATGCGCAAGCCATCACCGAAAGACATGAGCGTCGGCGGGCCATACCGCTGTGAACGCCACGGACCAGGATTGGTCCGGCGTTAGCGCGCATTGCCAAGAGTAGGAATCGGTTCTCGAATAAAATGCGCGTCAATCAAGAGATCTAGAGTGGTTCTCCGGTTCACTCGGAACGATAACCGCTCTAAGGCCCTGGGCGCGGGACGCACGTATCGCGAACGCGCCAGATTGTTTGGTGGAATAACTCAAGACAGGAGCCCATGAGGCAAGGACAGCAAAACCGCAGGGGGCGCAACAGAAGCGGCCGCAAGCCGCAGAGCGCGCTTTCGCGCAACTTCGAATCCAACGGACCGAACGTCAAGATTCGAGGCACCGCCTCGCACATCGCCGAGAAATATCTGGCGTTGGCGCGCGACGCGCAGTCGTCGGGCGACATCATCGTGGCGGAAAGCTATTTCCAGCACGCCGAGCACTACAACCGCATCATCATGTCGGCGCAGGCCGAGAAGCAGAACGGCGCCGAGCGCCAGGCTTCGGCGGGCGGTAATGGCCGCGATCATGGTGATGAGTTTGATATGGAAGGCGACGACGAAGAGCCGGCACAAGGAACCGAAGGCGGCGGGGCCCAGCCCCAGACCGAGCCGGAACCGGCAAAGCGCCGGCGCAAACCCGCTAATGGTGCTGGCCGAACCGAGACGAAGCCGGATGCCAGCAACGGCGAGGCTGAGAAGCCGAGCCGCGGCTCGCAAACGCGCCGCAAGCGCCAGAAGGTCGAGACGACTCCGGCTCGCGCGAAGCCTGCGCAGGGCAACAATGGCGCGTCCGCGGGCGCTGATGACAGCGCGTCCGAAGGCTTCTCAGCCTAATCCCGGCGCTATCGAGCGCGGTCTGGAAACCTTCGCTTCACCGCGATGCGCAATGCCGTGGCGGCCGGCTGCCGGTCTGCTGGAGCGTGTCGGGAAATCTCGGGCTCGGCGAATGAACCTGAGCGTGTGCCTCGTGGCGTTTCATCGCGTCGCGCCATCCCGCTGCTTCAAACGCAAAAGCGGTTCCCGTGCTTGTTGAAAACCCACTGAAACCGCGCGGCTTCCAGTCATGAAAAAAGGGGCTATCGCCAGCCCCTTCTTCCAATCTTACACGACCTTTCATGCCCGCAGCGCGAGCATTCTCTGCTACTCGCGCTGACCGAACAGCGACAGCAGCATGATGAACAGGTTGATGAAGTCGAGGTACAGACGCAGCGCGCCCATGATCGCCTTGCGGCCGGCCACGGCGGTGCTATCGCCCTCGAAATACATCTCCTTGATCTGCTGGGTGTCATACGCCGTCAGGCCAGCGAACACCAGCACGCCGATCACCGAGATCGCGAACTGTAGCGCGGAGGAGCCCACGAACAGGTTCACGACCGCAGCGATGATAATGCCGATCAGGCCCATGAACAGGAACGAGCCCCAGCCCGAGATGT
>CAYFVF010000219.1:0-3311 GCA_964346335.1 uncultured Hyphomicrobiaceae bacterium | reverse complement strand
CGACGGGCGTCGGCGGGATCATGCGCGACGTGTTCACCATGGGCGCGCGCCCCGTGGCGAACCTCAACGCGCTTCGCTTCGGCGCGCCGGAACACCCGAAAACCGGGCATCTCGTCTCTGGCGTGGTGGCGGGGATCGGCGGGTACGGCAACTGCACGGGCGTGCCGACTGTCGGCGGCGAAGTCAATTTCGATGCGCGGTACAACAGCAACATCCTCGTCAACGCCATGTGCGTCGGCATCGCCCGCGCCGGCAAGATTTTCTATTCCGCGGCGCGCGGCGCCGGGCATTCGGTGGTCTATGTCGGCTCGAAAACTGGGCGCGACGGCATCCACGGCGCGACCATGGCCTCCGCCGAGTTCGACGACGACAGCGCTGAAAAGCGCCCGACCGTTCAGGTCGGCGACCCCTTCACGGAAAAGCTGCTGATCGAGGCGTGCCTTGAGTTGATGGAGGGCGACGCGATCATCGCGATCCAGGACATGGGCGCTGCCGGATTGACCTCGTCATCAGTGGAGATGGCGGACAAGGGCGGCGTCGGCATCCGGCTTGAGCTCGACCGTGTGCCCCAGCGCGAAGCGGGCATGAACGCCTACGAGATGATGCTGTCGGAAAGCCAGGAGCGCATGTTGATGGTGCTGCGCCCCGGCGCGGAAGCTCAGGCTGAGGCGATCTTCCGCAAATGGGGGCTGGACTTCGCAGTGATCGGCGAGACGACCGAGAGCGGGCGCATCGAGATCTGGCACAAGGGCGCGCTGGAGGCGGATATTCCTGTGCGTGCGCTGAGCGCCGGTGCGCCAGAGTATCAGCGCGAATGGACGGCGCGGCCAGCGCCCGCCGTGATCCAGCCGGCTGACGTTCCTGCCGCGGACAGCCTGCTCGGCGCGCTCAAGGCGATGATGGCCGGCCCGCACCTGTGTTCGCGCCGCTGGGTCTGGGAGCAGTACGATCACATGGTCATGGCCGATACTGTTCAGCGCCCCGGCGGCGACGCGGCGGTCATGCGCGTGGGCGGTCCGGGCAGCCTGAAGGGGCTTGCGATGGCCTGTGATGTCACCCCGCGCTATTGCGCAGCGGACCCGGAAACTGGCGGCGCGCAGGCGGTGGCTGAGACCTGGCGGAACCTGACTGCGGTGGGCGCAACGCCGCTGGCAATTACCAACTGCCTGAACTTTGGCAACCCGGAGCGCCCTGAGATCATGGGCGAGATCGCGGGCGCGGTGACCGGCATGGGCAAGGCGGCGCGTGCGCTCGAGTTTCCGGTCGTGTCCGGCAACGTGTCGCTCTACAACGAGACGAACGGCGTTGCCATTCCGCCGACCCCGGCGATCGGCGGCGTGGGTCTGCTGCCGGATTTGAACCGCTTGGCGACCATGGCGCTCAAGCCCGATGACGATGTGCTGATCTTGCTGGGCGAGACGCGCGGCGCGCTGGGGCAATCTCTCTACCAGGAGCACGCAACCGGCGCGTTTGAAGGTGCGCCGCCGCCGGTCGATCTGGGGGCGGAAAAGCGGGTTGGTGATCTGGTGCGCGGCCTTATCCGCGAAGGCGTGACGAAGACGGTGCATGATGTCTCCGACGGCGGCGTGCTCGTCGCCGCGGCGGAAATGGCGCTTTCGGGTGGTCGCGGCATAGCGCTTGAGACGACCGCAACCGAGATCCCTATGCACGCATTCTGGTTCGGCGAGGACCAGGCGCGTTACCTCATCGCTGTGCCAGAGGCCAGTGCGCTGAGCGTGCAGGATGCCGCGAGCGCTGCCGGAGTAGCTGCGCAGGTGCTGGGCCGCATCGGCGGCGAAATCCTGGCGCTGCATGGCGAAACGCCGGTTCCGCTCGCGGACCTCGCCGCCCGTCACGAAGGCTGGTTCCCATCCTGGTTCGGCAAAGACTGAGCGTCAAGGTCGGATATTCTTATTGGCAGCGCCGGCCCCGATGTGTATTGTTTGGTGGCATTCAGGGAGATCATTCATGCCGATGGAAGCCGCTGAAATCGAAACGTTGATCAAGGCCAAATTGCCGGATGCGCAGGTCACGATCAAGGATCTGGCCGGCGATGGCGACCATTATGCGGCTGTGATCGTCTCGGAATCGTTCCGCGGCAAGACCAAGGTTCAACAGCATCAGCTTGTTTATGACGCCTTGCAGGGCAACATGGGCGGGGCGCTGCATGCGCTCGCGCTTCAGACCTCGGCGCCGGACTAACCCTGTCAAGCCACCATCACCAGAAATGTAGGGGCATAACCATGGACCAGCAGAACGTTCACGACTGGATCAAACAGCAGGTCGAAGGCAACGAAGTCGTCCTGTTCATGAAGGGCAATCGCAACTTTCCGCAGTGCGGCTTCTCTTCACAGGTCGTGCGAATGCTCGACTATCTCGGCGTGACTTATGCCGACGTTAACGTGCTTGAAGACGCGGGCCTGCGCGACGGCATCAAGACCTACACCAATTGGCCGACGATCCCTCAGCTTTACGTCAAGGGCGAATTCGTGGGCGGATGTGATATCCTGACCGAGATGTTCCAGGACGGCGAGTTGCAGCAGCATCTGGAGCAGAAAAATATCGCGTTCGAGAAGCGCTCAGCGCCGGCGTAGCGCCGCGCATGTCCGGGCGCTGGATCGGGGGCGGCAAGCCCGCCGCCCTCCAGAACGCGACCGGAATGCGGGACGAGTATGGACGACATCACGAGGGCACCCGGTACGCGGCCGGAACTGGACTATAGATTAGAGCAGTCGCCGTCTCGAAGGCGCACCTCCGTACGCCGGACGGCCGAGCATTCTTATGCAAATGGCCCAAGTGGCCTGCGTACTTTTCTCGTGGGCGCGCTGATTATCGGGGCGACGACCTGTCTCGTGCTCGGCCTCACCATGCCAGTGATCGAGTTGACGTATTTCTACGTCTGGTCCGATACACACTCGTTCATTTCTATCGTGCGCGCACTGCTCGCTGAGCAGGAGATTTTCCTAGCGGGCATTCTCGTTGTGTTTTCGATGTTCTTCCCCGCGATCAAGCTGGTCTATCTGCTGGTCGCATACACAACAATGGCCACCGGCGGAGACGCCAGAAACCGCGCCCTCAACCGTATGGCGTGGCTGGGCAAATGGTCGATGCTGGACGTGCTGGTACTCGCGCTGGTGATCTTCTACGTCAAATCTGGCGCGCTGACAGAGGCCGCTGCCCTGCCAGGCGTTTATTTCTTTGCCGGGGCGGTATTGATGACCATGATTGCGTATGCGCTGGTCGAGCACAGCCCGGATGCGCAATATCGTTGATTTGCCTGGATAGCGAAGCTCTTGAAGCCGCAATCGTTT
>CAYFVF010000218.1:0-3387 GCA_964346335.1 uncultured Hyphomicrobiaceae bacterium | reverse complement strand
GGATTTCGACGCAACGTTCCTCAGCGATAGTGCGCGCGTGCAAGCCGCGCAGCTTCACGTTATGCTACGCCGGCAAATTCGAGCGCGATCAATAACGACGTGTCGGGATTGATTTGCGGTCGCAGTCCGTCCCGGTCAAGCTGAAGGGGGGAGCATGAAGACCATCGGGCTGATCGGCGGGATGAGCTGGGAGAGCACCGCCGTTTACTACCGGCTGCTGAACCAGATGGCGCGCGAGCGGCTCGGCGGGCTGCATTCGGCGCAACTCCTGCTCTGGTCGTTCGACTTCGCGCAGATCGAGGCCTTGCAGGCCGCGGGCGACTGGGCGGGCGCGAGCGACGCGATGGTCGAAGCGGCGCACCGGCTGGAGCGCGGCGGGGCGGAGTGCATCGTGATCTGCACCAACACCATGCACAAGATGGCTGGCGACGTGCAGGCGGCGGTGAGCATCCCGCTCATCCATATCGGCGACGCCACGGCCGACGCGATCCGGGAGGCGGGCGCGGAGAAACCGCTCTTGCTGGCCACGCGCTACACGATGGAGCAGGATTTCTACAAGGGTTATCTGCGCGAGCAATACGGAATCGATGTGACCGTGCCCGACGCGGACGCACGCACGACGGTGCACGACATCATCTTCAACGAGCTGTGCCAGGGCATCATCTCGCCGGGCTCGAAGCGGGCCTACCTCGACGTGATCGCACAGGCGAAAGCCCACGGGATCGACAGCGTCATTTTCGGCTGCACGGAGGTCGGGCTGCTGCTCTCTCCCGATGATCTCGCCCTGCCCGCGTTCGACACAACGCCGCTGCACGCGCGCGCGGCGCTCGACTTCGCCCTTGGCGATTAGGACCAGCCCAGCCGCCGCAAACCGGTTATGCGAGTGCTCAGGAATACGACAGGTAAACCAGCCCGATGACGATGACGGTCCCTACGACCACGCCGATCAGCATGTAAAGGACACGGCGGCCAACCCGACCCTGGCTCGCCTCTTCCGTCGTGAGTTCGACGTGGTCGTGGGTCTCGTCATCCTTCACGCGTTTCATGGCATTGTTCCCTTGACGTTGTGGCTGCTTGCAATGCCTAACTACCGCTGATGAACGTAGGTGCCGGGCGCATCCACGATCGGCGCATAGCCGCTTTCGGGCGCACCGATCGCCGGCGGCGGGCGCAGTTCCCCCGAGCGCTCGTCCAGCCATTCGACCAGCGCGGGCCACCACGACCCCTCGGCCAACGGGGTCGTTTCGCGCCATTCCTCCGGCGCCATGTACTTGGTGCCCGGCACCTTGCGCCGGATCTGGTAGTTTCGGCCCTTGTGGCCCGGTTCGCTGACAATCCCGCCATTGTGCCCGCGGTTGGCCAGCACAAATGTCACGTTGGTATCCACCAGCAGGTGCAGCTTGTAGACCGAGCGCCACGGCGCGACGTGATCCTGGGTTGTTGAAACGCAAAAAACCGGCGTGCGCACATCGCTCAGGCTGATCGGGTCGCCGCCAACCTCGAAGCGCCCGCGCGCCAACTCGTTGTCGAGGAACAGCCTGCGCAGATACTCCGAGTGCATCTTGTAGGGCATCCGCGTCGCGTCGGCGTTCCAGGCCAGCAGGTCGATCATCTTGCCGCGCTGGCCCATCAGGTAATGGCGGATGTAGCGCGACCACAAGAGATCGTTGGATTGCAACATCTGGAACGCGCCGGTCATCTGGTGGCTGTCGAGATAGCCCTGGTCCCACATCAGCCCTTCCAGGTACGAGACCTGGCTTTCGCTGACGAACAGCATGATCTCGCCAGCCTCTGTGAAGTCGGTCTGCGCGGCCAGCAGCGTCATCGACTTCAGGCGTTCATCATCATCGCGCGCCATCGCGGCCGCCGCCATCGTCAGCAGCGTACCGCCAAGGCAGTAGCCCATCGCATGGACCTTTTCGTCCGGCACGATAGCGTTCACGGCGCGCAACGCCGCGAAAAAGCCCATGTCGAGATAGTCTTCCATCCCGAGATCACGGTCCTCTCCAGTCGGGTTGCGCCACGAAATCATGAAGACCGTGAAGCCCTGCTCGACCAGATACTTCACAAGCGAGTTGTGCGGCGAAAGATCGAGGATGTAATACTTCATGATCCAGGCCGGCGTGATCAGGATCGGCTCGGGCCGGACCTTGCCGGTTTTCGGGGCATACTGGATCAGCTCGATCAGGTGGTTGCGATAGACCACCTTGCCTTCGGTGGCCGCCAGGTCCTTGCCGAGTTTGAAGTTTTCCGCGCCGACCGGCAGCCGGCCCTCGACGATGCGCTCCCAATCCTCCAGCGCGTTCTGCGCGCCGCGCATCAGGTTGGTGCCACCCTCCTCGACGGTGGTGCGCAGCACCTCCGGGTTGGTGAGGATGAAGTTCGTGGGTGCAACGTGGTCGAGGATCTGGCGCGCCACGAACGACAGGGCCTTCTGCTTGGCTGGCTCCAGCCCCTCAACATCGTGGGTGGCATCCTGCCAGAATTCCTGATGCAGCAGGAACCACTGATGGATCACGTTGAACGGCCATTTCTGCCAGTCTTCGCTGTCGAAACGGTCATCACCCACCGACGGCCGGAAACACGTGTGCCCGGAATTGGGCAGCGTGGACTGCGGCACATAGGCCATGAAGCGCAACATGCGCATCGCGGCGCGTTCATAAAGCTCAAGCTGCTTGCCCGGCGCGAGCGCGAGGTGGGCCAGCCATGTAAAAGTGTCTGTCGCCAGCGCCGCAGGCGAAATGCTGAATGTCAGCCTTGCAAGATGCGCCTTGAAGCCCCGGTCAAGAGCATGGGTCGTGCGCCGCGGCATCGCGAAGTGGTCATCGGGGCAGAATTCGGGTGGTCCCGCCACGGGCCCTGGATCGCTGGCCGGCGCGGGCTGGACGCTGAGGTCTTTCGCGATACGTGTTGCGACAGCCGCGCTCTTGTCCGTCGTCGTCTCCATTCACAAGCTCCCGAATCGTTCGTTGCGACACCTTAACCACCACTTCCCAGGCAGCGCTGTTAACCGTAAGCGTTCCGCCGGGTGCCTCGACGCTGGTCGTGTCGACGGACAGCCACTATCAAGCTCTTACTGAAGCGATCCGTTTCCGTGGTCGCTGGTTCCGCCGTATCAACCAAGACAGGGGCGGGATCGTTCCGTCCCGGCACAATGCGCTGTACAGGAGCCACGCTTCGCGCTCAGTGCCGCGATGCCATACACCGCGCTGGCCCATACACCGCGCCGGCCGTTGCGCACGGCTCATTTGACATGGAGACCTTGGCCAGATGCGAATGATACCAGGAACCATCGATCTTAGAGCGCATTCCGAAAAAGCCTGTCCCGGACATGATCCGGGATGGGAACCGGTTTTCGGAGAAAAATGCGCGTCAAATCAGACAATT
>CAYFVF010000217.1:0-3409 GCA_964346335.1 uncultured Hyphomicrobiaceae bacterium | reverse complement strand
AAAGGCCCGGACGGCGAGAGCAACATCATTGCGCTCGGGCTGGTGTCCGAGATCGTTGTGAACAACAACAAGGTATACTTCTCGATCGCCGTTCCGCCGGAGCGCGCGCAGGAGCTTGAGCCTCTGCGCCAAGCCGCCGAGGTGGTGGTCAAGGAACTGCCCGGCGTGGAAAACGCCACCGTCACGCTCACCGCCGAGCACAAGCCATCGGCCACGCAGCAGCGCGCACCGTCGAGCCAAAGCGCCGGGGCCGCGCGCGAGGCCGGACCCGCGCGCGCAGGCGGCGGAACGTTGCGCGGCATAGAGAATGTGAAGAACATCATCGCGGTCGCCTCGGGCAAGGGCGGCGTCGGCAAGTCCACCACCGCTGTCAATCTCGCGCTGGGCTTTGCCGCCAACAGCCTCAGGGTCGGCATCCTGGACGCGGATATCTACGGCCCCTCGATCCCGCGCCTGCTGGGCCTCAGCGGCCGGCCCGATGTGGATGACAACAATATCCTGCGGCCAATGGACGCGTTCGGGCTGAAGGCGATGTCGATGGGCTTCCTCATAGCCGAGGACGAGCCGATGATCTGGCGCGGCCCGATGGTCATCCAGGCCCTCACGCAGATGCTGCGCGACGTTTCTTGGGGCGAACTGGACGTGCTGGTCGTGGATATGCCTCCGGGCACCGGCGATGCCCAGCTTACCATGGCGCAGCAGGTTCCGCTCGCCGGCTCGGTGATCGTGTCCACGCCGCAGGATCTCGCGCTGATCGACGCGCGCAAGGGCCTGAACATGTTCCGCAAAACCAACGTGCCGGTGCTTGGCATCGTCGAGAATATGAGCTATTTCCTGTGCCCGAGTTGCGGCTACCGCGCAGAAATCTTCGGCACCGGCGGCGCGCGCGCGGAGGCGGAAAAGCTCGGCGTGCCGTGTCTCGGCGAAGTGCCGCTGCACATGTCGATCCGGGAGCGCTCCGACAGCGGACAGCCGATCGTCGCCAGCGAGCCGGACAGCCCCCATGCGCAGGTCTACCGCGACATCGCCGGCAAGGCGTGGGCCGAATTGACCGGCGAGAAGCGCGCTCAGACCGGACAGCCCCGCATCGTGATGGAATGAAGCGCGGCGCTAGATGCCACCTGAACGATTTTCACAACCCACGTTGACGCAGGTGCTTGATCGCTTGCGCGTTTTATTATACCCAAGTACTGAGGTTGGTTTTTATGTCGAAAAGATGGGTGGAAGCGGCTTGCATTTGCGCCGCTGACGGGGGAAATACGTGCCGATTATGGCGCAAGGGCCGCGCACGCGGAGGAGCTGAATGACCTACATCGTCCTGGATGCCTGCATCAAATGCAAATACACAGACTGCGTTGAGGTCTGCCCGGTAGACTGTTTCTACGAGGGCGAGAACATGCTTGTGATCCACCCGGATGAATGTATCGATTGCGGCGTGTGCGAGCCGGAGTGCCCCGTCGAAGCCATCAAGCCGGATACTGAGCCGGGGCTGGAAAAGTGGCTGGAGATCAATCGCGAATACTCTGAGAAGTGGCCCAACATCACGGCGAAGAAGGATCCGCTGTCCGAAGCCGACGAGATGGCTGACGCCAAGGACAAGGGGCAGTATTTCTCGCCGGCCCCGGGCGAAGGCGACTGAGGCTGGGCCGGTCCGCGCACGTCACACAATTTTTAGCAGTGCGTGCTTCTTCTTGCCCAGCGACAGCTTGATGAGGCCCTCTCGCACGTCATCCCGGCCGAGTTCAGCGCGCGAATCCGTCACCGGCGTGTCGTTCACACGCGCACCGCCACCCTGGAGCACACGGCGTGCTTCGCCGTTCGAAGTGGCCAGCCCTGTCCTCACAAAGGCGCTCAAGACGCCGATCCCTTCTTCAAGCTCCGCGCTCGTCACCTCGACCGTTGGCAGCCCGCCGGCCATGCCGCCCTGCTCAAAGGTCTGGCGCGCGGTCTCCGCGGCGTCGCGCGCGGCATCCGTCCCGTGGGCAAGCGCGGTTGCCTCGTCGGCCAGGCGCTTCTTCGCCTCGTTCAGCTCCGCGCCTTCCAGCGCCTCCAGCCGCGCGATCTCGTCTAGCGGCGTTTCCGTGTAAAGCCGCAGGAACCGCCCGACATCGGCATCCTCCGTGTTGCGCCAGAACTGCCAGTAGTCATAGGGGCTCAGCATCTCGGCCTTCAGCCAGATCGCGCCTGAGGCCGTCTTGCCCATCTTCGCGCCCGAGGCGGTCGTCAGCAGTGGGGCCGTCAGGCCGTAAAGCTCCGGCGCACCCTTGCGCCGGCCAAGCTCCACGCCGTTGACGATATTGCCCCACTGGTCGGAGCCTCCCATTTGCAGCCGGCAGCCAAAGCGGTTGTTAAGCTCGACGAAATCGTAGGCCTGCAACAGCATGTAATTGAATTCGATGAAGGTCAGTGGCTGCTCTCGCTCCAGGCGCAGGCGCACCGAATCAAACGTCAGCATCCGGTTGATCGTGAAATGCCGACCGTAATCGCGCAGAAACTCAATGTAACCAAGACCGTTCAGCCAATCATCATTGTCCACAAACAGTGCGCGATCATCGCCAAAATCGAGGAAACGATCGAACACCGCGCCGATACTCGCCTTGTTCGCGGCGATCTGCTCAGCACTGAGCATCTGACGCGCTTCGTCCTTGCCGGAAGGGTCTCCGATCTTCGTCGTGCCGCCGCCGAGCAACACGATCGGCCTGTGGCCGCATTTCTGCAGCCAGCGCAGCATCATGATGCCGGTGAGATTGCCGACATGCAGGCTTTGCGCGGTCAGGTCGAAGCCGATATAACCCGTAATGCGCTCCGACGCGGCCAGCGCATCAAGGCCCGCGGCGTCGGTGCACTGGTGGATGAAGCCGCGCGTGTGCAACGTCTCTAGCAAGTCCGACTTGTAGGCGCGCGTGGAAGCCCCAGTCTTTGGTGGAGCCGGTTTGGTTTTGCGCGCTGGCTTCGTTTCGCTCATGGTGTCGTATCCGGATCGTCCTTGGGGCCCTGCGCACCTATGAAACGGCAATGGCATAGCGCGAACGCTGCTCTCGCGCCAACTCTTGGAACGGGTCCTGTTATTCGGGATCACAGAAAGATTTAACAGGTCCGAACCGATAATGCACGCGAACAAATCCGACAAGGCGTTAACCGCGCTGGGGCTGATGAGCGGCACCTCGATGGACGGTGTCGATGTGGCGCTGATCGAAACAGACGGGCGGACCGTGCGGCGGTTCGGGCCGGGTGCCGAGCGGCCCTTCACGGCGGACGAACGCGCCCTGCTATGCGGCGCGCTGGAAGACGCCCAGACGATGCGCGACCGGAACACCCGCCCCGGCCGCCTGGCCGCTGCCGAGACGATGATTACCGAGACTTACGCACAGGCCATCAGCGAATTCCTGCGGGTGCATCGCGGCGAGCG
>CAYFVF010000216.1:0-3416 GCA_964346335.1 uncultured Hyphomicrobiaceae bacterium | reverse complement strand
GCGAGCAGGCGCGCAGGCGTGGCGTCAACCCGCGCGGGCGCATGGGAGGGTTGCGTAGGGCGCTTCATAGGTTCGTGCGCGTTGTTTCACCTCCAAGATTACCAATTCCGCGTTCCTAAGCTGAGGGAGGGTCAGGCTGTTCTGGTCATACTGCCACCTGCATAAGCGATAAGGCTAAGTAGAATTGATTATATATATTGCTGTCGATTATTATTTAAGATATTTCAAATGGCTTGAAAAAAGCGAAATCAATTTCAAAAACGTATGATGTAATCAAACTGAAGACGGTTGAGGAATGCCGAACGGTCATCCGAAGAGCTATACAGCGTAACCTTCTCGATGTACGCACAGCCGTATTCAAACGAATTTGCGAATTGCAAGGAGCTGCCAATGATGATCCCGCTGATCCCATGGTCCGGGATTTCCACGAGACACTCGCAGCATATGAACAACTTTTGAGCGAAAAGAATGGCAAGCTGACCCGCGCTTCGCGAACTCGCCTGAAGATCGCCAACAAGGGCATTCATCAAAGCTTGCTTGAATGGACGAAAGGCAAAGAACAAACGAATGGGTTCAAGCTATTAGTCTATGTCGGAATGCCGGAATATACTGGGGAATATCTCGTTTTGAGATATGCCAGCCGGTTCCCCGAAGATGTCGTAGCTTCGGCTCGGGACCGTCTTGTCAGCAACGGGATTGCTGTGCCCGACGAAGCATAGCCGCGAGACACAGCTTTACGACAGCTTCGTTCATGCCTGTCTTCGATCACGAGCGGCTTTGAGAAATGGTGCCCAGGGGCGGAATCGAACCACCGACACTGCGATTTTCAGTCGCATGCTCTACCAACTGAGCTACCTGGGCGAAAATTTGCGGCGGGCCGACATGGCTGTGGGAGGCGGGCCAAGCGAACGACCGTGTGCGAGACACCCGCGCCTCAAATCGCATCGCGTTGTAGGAAATCTGCGCGGCGCTGTCCAGCATGAAAGCCGGACTTTTACATGATGTCGCTTTCCACCTCGTCAACGTTCACGCCGAGACGCGCCAGCCCTTCCTCCAGGAAGTCCGGCAACAGCGGGATGCCGAGCAGGTAATTTTCTGCCGGGGATGTGTCCTCGCTCTTCGC
Source organism: uncultured Hyphomicrobiaceae bacterium (assembly GCA_964346335.1). Taxonomy (GTDB): domain Bacteria; phylum Pseudomonadota; class Alphaproteobacteria; order Rhizobiales; family Rhodomicrobiaceae; genus Dichotomicrobium. The sequence goes on along the minus strand of CAYFVF010000216.1, from coordinate 2,293 downwards.
CACGTTGACGGCCTCCTCGAAGTCCTCGGGAGCGTATGTGCCCCGGCCCACCCAAACGAGCGCCACCAGCCGCGCCTTCTCATCCTCGTTCAGACCGCCGATGAATTCCGCAATCTCCGCGCGCGTCGCGTCCTCGGAGATATCCTCCAGGATACTGCTGGCGTCATAGTCGTTGAGGCTGCCCGGCTCGGTGTCGTCCCAGGGTTCGACCTTCGCGTCCCACTCGCGCGCACGCAAAATCACGTAAGCGACTTTATCCGTCGAAATTCCAAGCATGTTAGGACATCCTGACTGCCGCGAACGCCCGCTCCGCTTTCCCCAAAGTCCGATGGTAGCTTTTTGCAGCGGGTGTTCAACAGGAAATTGCTGGGTCCGTGGCGGCGCGGCGGTGGTCTCGCACAGGGAGGGGCGAATGGGTGAAGACGCTGGCATGGAGGATCTCCGGCGGGCGCTGGCAAGGCGGTTCGGTGCTGAGGCCGAAGCGGTGGTGGAGGCTTCGGCGGAGCAGGTGCCGCCGCTGTGGCGGGCGATGGCCGCGCGCGGCTCGGTGCGCGCGTTTGACGGGCCCGCGCCGACGCGGGAGGAACTCCGCCTGATCGCAGCGCTCGCCCTGTGCGCGCCGACCAAGAGCGATCTGCAACAGCGCGATATCGTGCTGGTGAGTGAGCCAGCGCAGCGCGATGCGCTCGCCGCGCTCGTGGCCGACCAAGCGTGGACAGCCGATGCGCCGGCCTTCGTTGTCATCTGCGCGAACCACCGCCGCCAGCGGCTGATCCACCAGATGCGCGGGCGCGATTTCGTCAACGATCATCTGGACGCGTTCTTCAACGCCAGCGTGGATGCCGGCATCGTGCTGGCCGCGTTCGTGCTGGCTGCGGAGGCGCATGGCTTCGGCGTGTGCCCGATCAGCGCGATCCGCAACCGCGCGCGGGAGGCGAGCGATCTTCTCGGCCTGCCGGATCACGTTTTCCCGGTCGCGGCGCTCGCGGTGGGTCGGCCTGCCAAGCCGCCGGAGATCAGCCCGCGCCTGCAGCTTCACGCGACGATCCACGAGGGCCGGTTCGACGACGCGGGGCAGCGCGAGGCGATCGCGGTGTATGACGCCCGCCGCGCTGAAGTGCAGCCCTATGGCCGCCAGCGACGGGTTGATGAGCTTGGCGAGACCCACCCCTATACGTGGTCGGAGGACAAGGCGCGGCAGTATGGCCTGACGGAGCGCGCGGATTTCGGCGCGTTCATCCGCGCCAAAGGCTTCAAACTAGACTGACAGGACGCCCGCACCAACCGGGCCCCCATGCCTCGTCATTGCGAGCGCAGCGAAGCGATCCAGAGCGCCTGTCTATCCGCTGGATTGCTTCGGCCCTCCCGGACCTCGCAATCACGAGGAGCCTGCTTACGGCTCCAGCTCGGTATCCCAGTAGAGGTAGTCGAGCCAGCTTTCATGCAGGTAGTTCGGCGGGAAGGCGCGGCCGTTGCGGTGCAGCTCATGCACGGTCGGGCGATACGGCATCAGCGAGGGCCACATCTTCGCCTTTTCCGGCATCTTCCCTCCCTTGCGCAGATTGCACGGCGCGCATGCGGTGGTCACGTTGTCCCATCGGGTCAGCCCGCCGCGTGAGCGCGGGATCAGGTGGTCGAACGTCAGATCCTCGGTGGCGCCGCAATACTGGCACGCGAACTTGTCGCGGAGGAAAACATTGAATCGGGTGAAGGCTGGATAGAGCGCGGGGCGGACATATTGCTTGAGAGACACGACACTGGGAATGTACATCTCGAAGCTGGGACTTCGCACCACCCGGTCATAATTTGAAACGATATTGACGCGGTCGAGAAAGACGGCCTTGACCGTATCCTGCCAGCTCCAGAGCGATAACGGGTAATAGCTCAGGGGCCGGAAGTCGGCGTTTAAGACGAGGGCCGGGCACATCCCCGGCGAGACGGCTGCGGCGTTCACGTTTTCCCTTCCCATGGTTCCCGGCGGCCGGGTGCCCAAAGTCCGTTGGCCTGACGTGCTCCGATTAACGAGATACTATAACCCTGTGTCAGTTCTGTGAAGCCCCTTCCGCGCGGTGGGAATGTCGCACGCCCAAGGGGTTACCTCATGCCAATCGCGCCGTGGTAGAAGAACAGGCCAAGCCCGAGCGTGAAGATGAGCTGGCCCGCCACGACATGCATCGCGAATGCCAGCGGGAAGGAGCGCAGCCGGGTGTAGGCATAAGCGAAGGCCAGCCCGCCCGCGGCCGTCAGCCCGACCGCGACCCAGTTCCAGTAGAACAGGTGCGCGAGGCCAAAG
>CAYFVF010000215.1:0-3416 GCA_964346335.1 uncultured Hyphomicrobiaceae bacterium | reverse complement strand
GCCGGCCGATCGCGCGCTTGGTTCCGCTGCCGCATACCTCGATCGGGCGGCTCGTTTCCGCGGCGTGGGACACGTAAGCGGCAAGATCGTCTTCAGAGCTTGGCAGAAACCCGTCAAGCATGGGCGCCGCTGCCGGGGGCGGGTTGCATGGCGAGCGGGAACACCTTGCCGCGGTTAAGCCGCCAATCGGGATCGAAGACCGTCTTCACCCGGATCTGTTGTTCGAGATCATCACGGTTGTATTGCTCGGTCATGAGTTCACGCTTCTCGATGCCAACGCCGTGCTCGCCTGTCAGGCAGCCGCCGAGTGCCACGCAGACCTTGAGGATTTCCGCGCCGCAGCGCTCGGCCTTTTCCTTTTCCTCGGGGTTGTTGGCGTCAAACATGATGAGGGGGTGCAGGTTGCCGTCGCCCGCGTGGAAGATGTTGGCGACGCCGAGGCGGTAGCTCCAGCTGATACGGCTGACTTCCGCGAGGGCGCGCGGGAGAGCGCTGAGCGGGATCACGCCGTCCATGCACATGTAATCAGAAATCCGGCCCATTGCGCCAAAGGCGGACTTGCGCCCGCGCCAGATCGCGGCGGCTTCCTCTTCGCTTTGGGCCTCGCGCATCTCGGTCGGGCTGAACGCGCTGGCGATCTCGCGGATGCGGGCGAACAGGTCGGCGATTTCCTCTTCCGAACCCTCCACCTCCACAATCAGGAGCGCCTCCACATCGAGTGGATAGCCCGCCTGCGCGAACTCCTCGCAAATCTTGATCGCGGGCCGGTCCATGTATTCGAGCGCGACGGGAACGATGCCCGCGCCGATCACGGCGGCGACGCAGCCACCCGCATCCTCGGCGGAGTTGAAGCCCATCAGCATCGGGCGCGCACCCTCGGCCTTGGGCAGAATGCGCACGGTGGCCTCCGTGACGATGCCGAATTGGCCTTCCGAGCCTGTCATGAGGCCGAGGAAGTCGTAGCCGTGCGGGTCCAGAAAATCGCCGCCGAACTCCACGATCTGACCGTCCATCAGGACGACGGTCATTCCGAGAATGTTGTTGGTTGTCACCCCGTATTTCAGGCAGTGCGCGCCGCCGGAATTCATCGCGATGTTGCCCGCAAGCGTGCACGCCAACTGGCTGGACGGGTCGGGGGCATAGAAAAAACCGTGCTCGGCGACGGCGTTGGAGATGCCGAGGTTGGTGATGCCTGTCTGCACGCGCGCGACGCGGTCATCCAGGTTGATGTCCAGCATCTGGTTCATCTTGCTGACGCCGATGACGACGGTGTCTTTCAGCGGCAGCGCGCCCCCGCTCAACGATGTCCCCGCGCCGCGCGGAAGCACGTTCAACCCGTTGTCATGACAGTAGCGCATGACGCGCGAAACTTCTTCGGTCGATGTCGGCAGTACCACGGCGAGCGGAACGTTGCGATAGGCCGTCAGCGCATCGGCCTCGAAGACTTCCAGCCCGATAGGATCGGATACGATATTCCCTGTGAGCTTGCGCAGCCCGGATAAGACAGCCTCGCGCCGGTCCATGACGCCCGCGTCCGGCTCCGGCAATTGAATGCCGCTCATGGCGCACTCCTCCCAATTCGTGTGTTGCGCCTGATACTAAACTTTTGGCGCGCTGGAATCCATAGTGGCACGAGCGCGCGGGGCGGGGGCGCGCATGTCACGGACTTGACAAGAAGTCCGCTACAACGCAAGGAGTTGTATACAACCTTGGCGCAAGGCGCTAAGTTCGCCGATGGATGTAACAATTTTCATGGGGCTGCGTTGATACCGATCAGCGATCTTGAAATCTTCGCGCGCGTCGTCACGGCCGGCAATATGTCGGCGGCCGGGCGCGAATTGGGGCTGTCGCCTGCTGTCATCAGTAAACGGATCGGCCACCTTGAACGCCGTCTGGGCGCGCGCCTGTTTCAGCGCACAACGCGCCAGATCAGGCTGACCGAGACCGGCGAGGGCTTTTATCGGCGCATCACCGATGTGATCGAGAGCATTCACGAGGCCGAGGCGTTCGCGTCGCAAGGCAATGACGACCCGTCCGGCGTCTTGCGGGTCTGCGCGCCGAGCAGCTTTTCGCGCAGCCACATAGCGCCGTATCTTGGCGCCTTTCTTGACGCCTACCCCGACATTCAGGTCGAGCTGACGGTGTCCGATGATGTCGTCGATGTTGTCGGCGATGGCTTTGATGTGTGTATGCGCGTCGGCGAACTCGAGGACTCAAGCCTCGTCGCCAAGAAGCTGGCGTCGTGCCGTCGCGCCCTCTGCGCCGCGCCCGGATACATCGCGCAGACCGGTCTTCCGGTCTCGCTGGCCGATCTCGACAAGTTCAACTGCGTGTCCACCTCGGATCAACGGACATGGCGGCTGCAGGGGCCGGATGGGCCGAAGACCGTGCGCGCGACTGGCCGGCTGCGGACGAACTCCAGCGATGTGGTGCGCGAGGCGGTGATTGGCGGCGCAGGTATCGGCTTTCGCTCGATCTGGGATATTGAGCACGAACTGAAAGCGGGCAACCTCATCGTGTTGATGCCCGAGTACCGCGAGACTCCCGGCGTCGCGATCTACGCTGTCTATCCGTGTCGGGAGTTCGTCCCGGCAAAGCTGCGCGTTTTCCTCGAGTTTCTCGAAAAGACATATGAGGCGGTGGCTTTCGACGCGCCGGACATCGAGAAATACACCTACAGGATGACACCGCAGCGCGCCGTCGCGGCGACCTAGTGGAGCGAATTTGACATTTGAGTCCCGCTTGCGGCCAGGCTCTCGCTCAAATGTCAAATTCAAAAGCTCCACTAGAATCAGAAGCTTGCTAGTGGTCCGATTCAGACATTTGCTCGGGCGGATGCTGCTATTTGATGCAAATGTCTGAATCGGACCACTAGCGCGCCCTCTCGGCGCGGCGGCATGGCTTCCGGACGCGCAGAATGCGCCCGGAAGCCATGACAAATCAGGCCAGCTCCTCGGCCTGTGCGAGATATTCGGCCATGCGCTGCTTGCCGCGTCCACGCACATTCTGGGCGGCCTGTTTGACCTGTTCAAAGTTGGTTGTGAAGTCCCCGACGAGCACGACGCCCCACATCCCCATGGCCCGGTGCGGCTGGCAATAGTAGCCGTAGGTGCCCGGAGCCTCGAAAGTGACGTCCGCATCCTTGCTGATTGGCGTCTTGAAAGGTTCGGCACCCTCGGGGACCATGTCCTCGTGGCTGACCGCGTTGTGGCCGGGGTCGGCGGAGACAAACTTCACAGTGTCGCCCGGCTCGATCCGAATGACCGGTGGATCGAAAACCATTATGTTGCTGCGATCTTCGGGGTCAAAATTTCGCATCTTGACCTCATGAACCGTCCCGCCGTCCTGAGCCCGTAGCACACGCGGCGTGGTGGTGATGAGCGCAGCGGATCCCAGCAGGATCAGGCTGTCGCGGC
>CAYFVF010000214.1:0-3424 GCA_964346335.1 uncultured Hyphomicrobiaceae bacterium | reverse complement strand
GTTCACGCGTCCCCCCGGTGCCAGCAAGACCGAGCAGGCGCCGGGTACGCAGGCCCACCAGCCCGCGGAGTAGGGAGAAAACCGTGGCCACCTTAGAAGTCAGTAATGTCAACAAGAACTTCGGCGGCGTGCAGGCGCTTCATAACGTTAATCTGAATGTGGAAGCTGGCAGCGTGCATGCCATCATCGGGCCGAACGGTGCGGGCAAGTCGACCTTGTTGAACTGCATGGTCGGCCGGTTGGCGCCTGACACCGGCGCGGTGATGTTCGACGGCCAGCCGATCGTCGGGCGCAGACCCCACGAAATCAACCAGCTCGGCGTCGTGCGCGTGTTCCAGACGCCCGAAATCTTCCAGGATCTGACGCTTCTGGAAAATGTCATCGTGCCCGCGCTCGCCAAACATGATGGCGCCTTCAATTTCCACGCCTGGGAGCGGATCGATCAGCGCAAGGACGTCATGGACGAGGCCGAAGCGATACTCGAAGAGGTCGGTCTCCACCAGTTCAAGGACGTGGCCGCCGACAGCCTGTCCCGCGGCGACAAACGCCGGCTGGAAATGGCGATGTGCCTTGTGCAGCACCCGAAGCTGCTGCTTCTGGACGAGCCGACGGCCGGTATGTCCCGCGCCGACACCAATGCGACCATCGACCTGCTCAAGCGCATCGGCGAGCGCCGCATCACCAAGCTCGTCATCGAGCATGACATGCATGTCGTGTTCTCTCTGGCGCACAAGATATCGGTGATGGCGCAGGGCACTGTCCTCGTCGAAGGCGAACCGAACGCCATCAAAGGCGATCCGAAAGTGCAGGAAGCCTATCTCGGAGGAGCGCATTTATGAGTGAGCAAAGCGCGGAACTTGGCGTCAACTTCAGCAAGGAACATGCGCCAGCCGTGGATCCGGTGCGCTCGCGAGGCGGGCATCGCGCCTACTTCTCCGCATGGGAGATGCACGCCTATTACGGTGAAAGCTACATCGTGCAGGGCGTGAGCATGGATATTCGTGAGGGCGAAATCCTCGCACTGCTGGGTCGAAACGGCGCAGGTAAAACCTCGACGCTGCGCACGATTGCCCGCCTTGAGAGCCCGCAGCTCAAGCATGGCGAGATCTGGCTGGATCACCAACCTCTCCACGAGATGCGCGCGCACGAAGCGTCCTGCTCGGGGCTTGCGCTCGTGCCGGAGGATCGCCGTATCATCCCGGGGCTGACGGTCGAGGAGAACTTGCGCCTCGCCCAGATTTCCGCGCCGCGTGGCTGGAGCTTCGAGCGCATTTACGAAAGCTTCCCGCGTCTGGGCGAGCGCCGCTGGCAGGAAGGCGTGACGCTCTCGGGCGGCGAGCAGCAGATGCTGGCCATCGCGCGGGCGCTTGCGCAGGACATCAAGCTGCTGCTGCTGGATGAACCTTATGAGGGCCTCGCCCCTGTGATCGTTCAGGAAATCGAGCGCATCCTCGAAGACATCAAGAAACTCGGCATCACGACCGTCATCGTGGAGCAGAACGCGATCGCCGCGCTGCATCTGGCCGACCGGGCCATAATCCTGGACATGGGGCAGGTCGTATTCGATGGCACGGCGCAGGAAGTGATCGACAGCGACGAGCTGCGCCAGCAATATCTTGCGCTGTAAGCGATGGCCGCGCCGCCCTCGCGCGACGTGAACCCACAGGTGCGGTAAATAGGCCCGTCCGCCCGCGTTGCCTAAAGTTGCGCCCGCTTCTACATTCCACATCACACGGCAGCCAGGCTTGGCAACAGACCATTGCTGCCAGCGGGATCAGGAGGTACTTATGCGCAAGTCCGGCACGGTTGTGCGCGCCCTGGCGCTTAGTTGTTTGGCCGTGGGCGTTGCCTTGCTCGCCGCCTCGACGTTCGGCACGCGCGCGCAGGACACGGCCGAGCCTTTTTCCGTCAAGCGCGGCCTGATTATCGAGATTGATGGCGCTATCGGCCCGGCGACCACGCGACTGATCGAAAACGGTCTGTCCGAGGCGCAGGATCGTGGCGCGACGCTCGCTGTGTTGCGTATCGACACCCCCGGCGGCCTCGTCACCAGCACCCGCGACATCACCCGGGCGATCACCGGATCGCCGGTGCCCGTGATCGGCTATGTCGCGCCTTCGGGCGCGCGTGCGGCGAGTGCGGGCACGTACATCATGTACGCCACGAACCTCGCGGCGATGGCGCCCGGCACGAATATCGGTGCGGCGACGCCTGTCCAGATGGGCGGCACCCCGAGCCTGCCATCCGCGCCCGGCGGCGATCAGGGCGACCAGAGCGAGGGATCAGACCAGCAAGACGAGAACCAGAACGCTGAAGACGAGCAGAACGACGGCGAGAGCAGCCAGTCGCAGGGCGACCCCGGCAAGGCCAAGGCCGTGAACGACGCCGTCGCCTGGATACGCAGTCTTGCAGAGCTTCGCGGGCGCAACGCGGACTGGGCGGAAAAGGCCGTGCGCGAGGCCGCCAGCGTTTCAGCGTCTGAAGCGAAGAACCTGGGCGTGGTCGAGATCGTCGCCACGGACATGGCCGACCTCATGGAGCAGGCCAACGGTCGCGTTGTCGAGATCGGCGGCAGCGAGCGCAGCCTCGACACCGAGGGCATTGAGCTTGAGACCTTCGAGCCAAGCACGCTGACCAAGATCCTCGGCCAGCTCGCCAATCCGAACGTCGCCTTCATCTTCATGCTGATCGGCATCTACGGGCTGATCTTCGAGTTCGCTAACCCCGGCACGATCGGCCCCGGCGTCATCGGTGTGATCTGCCTGGTCATCGGGCTGTACTCGCTCAACCAGTTGCCGCTGGACTATGCCGGGCTGGCGCTGATTCTGCTGGGGCTTGTGTTCATGGTCGCGGAGGCGGTCACGCCCTCGTTCGGGATATTGGGGATCGGCGGGCTGGCCGCCTTCACGATCGGCGCGTTCTTCCTGATCGACACCGATGTGCCGGAGTACCAGCTCTCCACCGGCGTGATCGTCGGGACTGCCATGGCCAGCGGGCTGCTGTTGGTGGTGGTGCTCGGCTATGCCTGGCGATCGCAAACGCGCCGAGTGTCCGCAGGGCCAAACCCTTATGTTGGCGAGGAAGCCACGGTGCTGGATTGGTCCGGCGGCGAGGGCTATGTTCGCGCGCAGGGCGAACGCTGGCACGCCAAGGGGAGCACCGACTTGCGGCCTGGCGATGTCGTCCGTATCGAGCGCGTTGATGGCCTGACCCTGACCGTGACCGCTTTGCAAGGCGCGCGCAACGCTCGGGCGGATTAAAGCGTTTTTGCCAATATCACTCCAATTCAAGGAGCCATTTCATGCAGTTCCTCCAATTCGACGCCCTCGCGATCCTCGTGCTCGCCGGCCTTGTTGTCTTTCTCTTGTCCTCCGCGATCAAGATCCTGCGCGAGTACGAGCGCGGCGTCGTGTTCACGCTGGGC
>CAYFVF010000213.1:1877-3450 GCA_964346335.1 uncultured Hyphomicrobiaceae bacterium | reverse complement strand
AACTTGATGAGACAGCCTTCCGACTTCCCGATCCAGTTCTTCTGCATCAGGCGGACCTTTTCCGGCCATCTGTCCAGAGTGTCCAGACCCTCCAGCAGATCGTCCGCGTAGTTCGTGATGCGGAAGAACCATTGCGGCAGTTCGCGCTGCTCGACGGGCGCCCCGGAGCGCCAGCCCTTGCCGTCGATCACCTGCTCGTTGGCGAGCACGGTCTGGTCCACCGGGTCCCAGTTCACCCGCGCCATCCGGCGATAGACGAGATCGTGCTTCAGGAAGTCGAGGAACAGCTTTTGCTGCTGAGCGTAGTACTCCGGGTCGCAGGTGGCGAACTCGCGGTCCCAGTCGAGCGCGAAACCCATCTCCTGAAGCTGGCCGCGCATGGTCGCGATATTGTCGTAGGTCCATTCCTTGGGGTGCACGCCCTTGGCCATCGCGGCGTTCTCCGCGGGCATTCCGAACGCGTCCCAGCCCATCGGATGGAGTACGTCATAGCCCTGCGCCCGCTTGTAGCGCGCAACGACGTCGCCCATCGTGTAGTTTCGCGTGTGGCCGACATGAATGCGCCCGGAAGGATAGGGAAACATCTCCAGGACGTAGTATTTCGGCCGGTCCGACTGGTCGGGGGTGCGGAACACGTCCTGCTCCCGCCAGACCTGACGCCAGTGCTTCTCGCGCTCGGGTGCGTTATATCTCTCGCTGGCCATGATTTTACGAATTGTGGATGATGAAGGTTGAACCTTGAGCCGAAGGCCAAGGGGGCGCTCGTTCCTGTCACGCGCGATATGAGGCCAAAAGCGCCCGGCTGGTCAAGGTGCGAGGGCTTTGGTGACTGGACTTATTCCACGTTGCCGTGATCGTTGCAATGCTCGGGGCGGTCTGGTGATGTGCCGGTCGCGGTGGCATGGAGGAGACATTTCGTGAATGAGCCAGCTGTGATGAGCCCAAGCACACATGATCGGTTATCGCAGGTTCGGACGAAGATCGCCGAGGCTGCGCGTGCGGCCGGGCGCGATCCGTCGGAGGTTCGACTCGTGGCGGTGTCCAAGACGTTTGGGCAGGAAGCCATCGTTCCGGTCATCGAGGCGGGCCAGCGCATCTTCGGCGAGAACCGTGTGCAGGAGGCGCAAGGCAAATGGCCTGACCTCAAGAGCCGCTGGCCCGACATCGAGTTGCATCTCATCGGGCCGCTGCAATCCAACAAGGTGCGGGACGCCGTAACACTTTTCGACGTTATTCAGTCCATCGACCGGCCGAAGATCGCGCGCGTTGTTTCACGTGAAATGTCGGAGACCGGCTGTGCGCCACGCTTGCTGGTGCAGGTCAATACCGGCGAGGAGCCGAACAAGGCGGGGGTCGCGCCAGCGGAAACAGTGGATTTCGTGCGCTTTTGCCGTGATGAATTGAGCCTGAGCATCGACGGCCTTATGTCTATACCGCCGATCGATGAGGAACCGGCGGTGCATTTCGCTCTTCTCGCGAAGCTGGCCGACCAGTGCGACCTGACGCAATTAAGTATGGGCATGAGCGCGGATTATGAAACGGCAGTGGAATTCGGCGCGACCTGGGTGCGGGT
>CAYFVF010000213.1:0-1777 GCA_964346335.1 uncultured Hyphomicrobiaceae bacterium | reverse complement strand
GCATGAGCGCGGATTATGAAACGGCAGTGGAATTCGGCGCGACCTGGGTGCGGGTCGGTTCGGCGATTTTCGGCCCGCGGGACAAAGGATAGCCGATGACATTCTGGCGCAAGGACAAGGCGGCTGCCGAGACATTCAGCGCGAGTCCCGAAGACTTCAAGGCGTGTTTCCGTCTCTGGCCCACTGGCGTTTCCGTGGTGACGACGCGCGATAGCGAAGGCAAGCCCTATGGCGTCACGATGAACAGCGTGACCTCCGTGTCGCTTGAGCCGCCGCTGCTGCTGATGTGCCTTCGCAACGATTCGGAGACCCTTGCTGCGCTGCGTGCGACCGGAGTCTTCTGCATCAACGTCCTCGGGACAGGGCAGGAGGACATCTCCAACCAGTTCGCCCACAGTCGCGCGGATAAGTTCCACGGGGTGTCCACGCTCGAAGGACGGCTTGGCGCGCCTGTCCTGGAAAATGTCCTGGCGGCGCTGGAGTGTCGCTTGGAAGAGGTGTATCCCGGCGGGGATCACCAGATCGTGGTCGGCGAACTCGTGCACGGCACGCCATACAATGCGGACGCCTTGCCGCTGCTTTATTTCAACGGTCAGTACGCAGCGCCGCAGATATAGCCGTCAGCTCTTGTTGGTAATGACGAGGCGCGGCGCACTGTCCTGCTTCGTATCGCGGGTCTGGTTGCCATCGGAGACAGGGACCTGCTTGACCACGTGAAGATCGAACCCGTCGAAGATGAAAGCGTCCGTCGGCTTTGGCGTGTTGGTCAGTACGCGTATTCTTGACAGCCCAAGGTCCTTGAGGATCTGGATGCCGAGGCCATAATCCCGCGCGTCGCTTTCATGGCTCTTGCCAGAATTTCCCGAGCTACTGCCCTGAAAGCCCCTGATCTGGTCCATCAAGCTGAGACCCCGTGCATCCTGCGGCAAGTACACGATCGCGCCCGCGCCTTCCTCACCGATGCGCGCCATCGACTGGTGCAGCAAGGTCTCGCCTTCAGCGCGCAGATTTTCGAGCACATCCCCGGCCAGCGACGCGGCGTGCACACGGACCAGCGGAGCATCCGCGCTGTTCAAGTCGCCCATCACGAGCGCGACGGGCTGTTCCTCGCTGTACGCGACATTATAGGCGATCAGGTGAAAATCCCCGTAGCGCGTTGGCAGGCTCGCTTCCGCCATGCGCTTGACGATCTGCTCGTGCCGGTAGCGGTAGCGGATGAGGTCCGCGATCGTGATCATGGGCATGCCGTGTTGCGCCGCAATGCGCGCGAGGTCGTCGCGCCGCGCCATGGTGCCATCTTCGTTCAGGATCTCGATCAGGACACCCGCAGGGGCCAGCCCCGCCATCGCGGCGAGGTCGATCGAGGCTTCGGTGTGCCCGGCGCGGATCAGTACGCCGCCCTCACGCCCGACGATCGGGAAGACGTGGCCAGGCCGCGCAAAATCCTCCGGGCGCGCCGCGGGGTTGGCGAGTGCGGCGATCGTCGTGGCGCGCTCCGCCGCCGAGATGCCCGTCGTGGTGGACGCGTGATCGACCGAAACCGTGAAGGCGGTGTTCTGCAGCGCCGTGCTGGATTTTGCGGCCGGGGCAAGGTCGAGCCGGCGCGCGGCTTCCTCGGTGACCGTGACGCAGAGCAGGCCGCGCCCGTTGAGCATGAAGTTGACCTTCTCCGGCGTGATCGCCTCCGCCGCGCAGATGAAGTCGCCTTCGTTCTCGCGGTCCTCGTCATCGACGACGATGATGATGCCGCCCTGGCGGATCGTCTCGATGGCTGTCT
>CAYFVF010000212.1:0-3474 GCA_964346335.1 uncultured Hyphomicrobiaceae bacterium | reverse complement strand
GCCCTGTCGCGCGGTCAGCCGGTCGCTGAAGAACACGAACGACATCAGCGCGATCATCACCGGCCCGGAGGAATTGATGATCAGTGCGTTGAGCGCGGGCGTGAAATTGAGCCCGATATAGGTCAGTGTGTTGAAGCAGCCCGGCCCCACCGCGCCGAGAAAAACCAGCCACGGCCATTGTTTGCGAATTTCCGGCCAGTCACGGCGCAAGTGCGGCAAGGCGAACGGCAGAATGATGAGGAAGGCGAGTGTCCAGCGAATGGACGCAAGCGCGATGGGCGGGAAGAACTCATGCACACCGCGCCCGAGCACGAAATTGCCGCCCCAGAACAGCGGCGTGAGCGTCAGCAGCAGATAAGGCTGGTTGAACAGCGCGGTAAGCGCGCGGCGCGGGAGAGAGGCTTGCGGCGTTTCGCTGGGTGATGGACCGTTCATGTCGATCGGCATACGCTATCCCCCCGGGTGCGTAAACCCACGCAGCGCACGTCAAATCCACGTCCGGCGCATACCGCCGGACACGTTTCGGAGACAAGAAAAATGGCCAATGTCGCAGTGGTCGGCTCGCAATGGGGCGACGAAGGCAAGGGCAAGATCGTCGACTGGCTTTCCGAGCGCGCAGACATCGTCGTGCGCTTCCAAGGCGGGCACAACGCCGGGCACACGCTTGTCATCGACGGCCAGACCTACAAGCTCTCGCTGCTCCCATCAGGCGTGGTGCGCCCAGGCAAGCTGTCGATCATCGGCAATGGCGTGGTGATTGACCCGTGGGCGCTCGCCGACGAGATCGAGACGCTGCGCGGCCAAGGCGTCGAGCTGACGCCTGAGCGCCTGCGCATCGCGGAAAACGCCACGCTGATCCTGCCGCTGCACCGCGAGCTCGATGCGCTGCGCGAGGCGGCCGCCGGCGCGGGCAAGATCGGCACGACGGGGCGTGGCATCGGACCGGCTTATGAGGACAAGGTGGGCCGGCGCGCGATCCGCGTCATGGACCTGCAGAACCCGAAAACGCTGAAGGCCAAGCTTGACCGCATCCTCGCGCATCACAATGCGCTGCGCCGCGGCCTGAGCCAGCCGGAGGTCGACCGCGACGAACTGTTCGACACCTTGTGCGAAATCCGCGCGCAGGTCCTGCCCTACATGGACACCGTCTGGCAGTTGCTGGACCGGGAACGTCGCGCGGGCAAGCGCATCCTGTTTGAAGGCGCACAGGGCGCACTGCTCGACATCGACCACGGCACTTACCCTTTCGTAACCTCGTCGAATACGGTCGCCGCGCAGGCCGCCACAGGCTCCGGCATGGGGCCGCGCGCCATCGGCTACGTGCTCGGCATCACCAAGGCCTACACGACGCGCGTGGGCCAGGGGCCGTTCCCCAGCGAACAGGACAACGAGACCGGCCACTTGCTTGGCGAGCGCGGGCGCGAATTCGGCACCGTCACAGGGCGGGCGCGCCGTTGCGGCTGGTTCGATGCCGCGCTCGTGCGCCAGACCATCAAGGTTGGCGGGATCGACGGCATCGCGCTGACCAAGCTCGACGTGCTCGACGGCTTCGAGGAGTTGAAGGTCTGCGTCGGCTATCGGCTCGACGGCAAGGAAATCGACCATTTGCCAGCCGCGCAAGGGGCACAGGCGCGCGTCGAGCCGATTTACGAAGTGCTGCCGGGCTGGTCCGGCTCGACCGAGGGCGCGCGAAGCTGGGCGGAGTTGCCGGCGCAATGCATCAAATATGTCCGCCGGCTGGAGGAGTTGATCGAGGCGCCGGTCGCGCTGCTGTCGACCTCGCCGAAGCGCGAGGACACGATCCTCGTGCACGACCCGTTCGTAGACTGATGCATCTATGCTCAAAGCCTACGCCACCTTGTTGCGCGACGAGCGCCCGGTGCTCGCGTTCTGTTGCGCGTGCGCGTTCCTGTCCGCGCCGGGACAGACCTTTTTCATCTCGCTTTTCATCGGCTCGCTCAGCGACAGCACGGGCTTGAGCGCCGGGCAACTCGGCTCGCTTTATCTCGGCGCGACGCTCGGCTCGGCGGCACTCTTGCCCTGGTTCGGCCACTGGATCGACCGCATCGACCTGACTGGCTATATCGCCGGTGCCATGGCCGGGCTGGCGCTGGCTTGCATGGTGATGGCGATGGCGGCCGGACCGGTCAGCCTGTTTGCCGCGTTCCTGATGCTGCGGCTGTTCGGACAGGGGCTGATGTCGCACACGGGGCTGACCTCTGTCGCGCGATATTTCGCGCAAGGACGCGGGCGGGCGCTGTCGCTGGTGGTGATGGGCTTCCCGCTGTCCGAGGCGGTGTTCCCACCGCTGGCCGTGGCGCTCATCGGCGCAATCGGATGGCGCATGGCGTACCTCTCGGTCGGCTTGGCGTTCGCGGTCGTGGCGCTGCCGCTGCTGCTGTGGCTGATCGCCGGCCGTCCCGGCTTCACGCGTCCGCCAGCACGCGCACACGGCGCGGCGCGGCCCTCGGCGTGGGACGGCGCGCGGATCGTCGGACGCACCGCCTATTTCTGGCTTATCCTGCCGCTGCTGATCTACATGCCGCTGACGGCCACGGCGCTGATCTTCTACATCCAGCCCATCGGCGCGGCGAAAGGCTGGTCGCCCGAACTGATCGCAGCGTCTTTCACCGGCTTCGCCGCGGGCCACGCCGCCGCGATTCTGGTCGGCGGCGGGCTCGTGGATCGTTTCACTGCACGAAATATGATTGCCGCCAACGGCCTTCCCATGGTTCTGGGCATCGTGCTGCTCGGATTGCTCGACGCGCCATTCGTCGCCTTCATCGTCATGGCCTTGATCGGCGCGTCCACGGGGCTCGCGCATACCGTATCCTCGGCCATGTGGGCGGAGATCTTCGGCGTCGAGCGGCTTGGCACAGTCCGCAGCTTCTCCGTGATGCTGATGGTCGCGGGCACGGCGGCCGGGCCTGCGCTCGTCGGCCCGATGATCGACGCGGGCTGGCCGGTCAGCCTCATCGCGACGCTGTTCGCCGGCTTGGGCGGCGTGGCGACGCTGTTGGCGCTGGCCGGACGGTTCCGCGCGCGGTTGCCCGCGTGAAGCCGATCAGCTAGATTTCGCCGTGAATTGCATGCGGATCAGCAATCACCTTCAAGGAGACGCACGATGGCCGAAGATGCCGTGCCCGCACAACTTTCGCCCTACCCTGTCGAACTGGAGGAGGGCCGCACTTACGCCTGGTGCCGCTGCGGGCGCTCGGGCAAGCAGCCGTTTTGCGACGGTTCGCACAAGGAAACCGGCATCGAGCCGCTGGTGTTCAAGGCTGAGCGCAGCGAGATGGTCATGCTGTGCGGCTGCAAGGGCACCGATGACGAACCGTTTTGCGACGGCTCGCACAACTTGGTTTGAGGCCCGCGCGCGGGCTCAGATTCCGCACCAGCGCCGGATGATTTCGGTGTAGAGCGACGCCGCGTCCTCGATCCGGCTGACATAGCAGAATTCATCGGTCTGGTGCG
>CAYFVF010000211.1:0-3479 GCA_964346335.1 uncultured Hyphomicrobiaceae bacterium | reverse complement strand
TGTGTGCATAGAAGCAGGCGACCAGCCGGCCCTCACCGCGCGTGACCTGCGAGCAGAAATTCTCCACGTCCCGGGAACAGGCCTCGCGCAACTCCTCGCCTATCTCCTGGGCCTGAGCGCCGCTGGGCATGGACCATAAAAGCGCCGCCAGAGCAACGACGAGAAGCCCGGGCATCTTGCGTAACATCGACATATCTTTTCCGTGTCCTCGACGGGAGACGCCAGGCGGGACAGGCTCAGCCCATCCAAACGTCCGCGCCTGCAACAAATTTTCGCAGTCGAATCGGGAAGTCTATGGAGCGCATGCGCGTGCGACTTAACAAAATTAAATCGTACAAAAGCGGTACATATTACTGTTAAAAATCAATGACGCGGAAGCGAGTATTATTCATTTTCAATATAAGAGTATTTATTCGTTGGCGCTGTCTGTATACTCTGGATGTTGTTCTTTCCTGATGCGCCATGGCGGGCCGGAGCTGTCCGCCGGGTGCGGTGCGAGTCACCGCGTCGCAGCCAGGGCAGCATTTTGACATCGCGCTCCCGAGGTCAAGGCGTTGCCTCCAGGCTGTGTGCCTCAAAATTCCAAGGAGACGGAAATGTCTGCGCAAACCAGATCCAGCTATCCGGACATGTCATCCGACAACGTCAAGGCCGCCATTCACGAGAACCGAACGCCGCTCATGATCTTCGGGATCGTGATGACGCTGGTCGGCATCGTCGCGCTTGTCTATCCGCTGACCACGGCCATCGTGGTCAAGCTGATGATAGGCTGGGTATTGTTGATCGCCGGTCTGTCGCAGGTGATCTTTTCCTTCTCGACCACGCGCTGGGGCGAGTTTTTCCTGGAACTGCTGATCGGCCTTGTGTTCGCCGGTGTCGGTGTTTGGCTGGCCTTTTTCCCGCTAACCGGCGTGTTCACGCTGACGCTGGTGCTTGCCTTCACGTTTCTTGTTCAAGGCGTCCTGGAGGTCATCTCTTCGCTGCGGATGCGCCCCCATGAAGGCTGGGGATGGGTGATGGTGGCCGGCATTCTTGGGGTGATCGTCGGACTGATGATCCTCGGCGAGTTTCCGAGCTCCGCGGCCTGGGCGATCGGCCTGCTCGTCGGTATCAACCTGATCGTGTCGGGCATTGCCTACATCTCCCTTGCGATGAAGGCCCGGCGGCTGGAGAACCAGATCGGGCTGGGCCAGACCTGAGCGTTATCGCGGCATCTGCGGCAGGGCGTGGGCATTGCGCGCTGCCGCCCTCGCCCGCGCTGCCGCACCATAGCGGAAGTGCAGCACCAAGTGATACGCGACGCCGTTATACATCCGGCTGGCGAGTAGCGCGTCGGCGCTCCGTGACGAGCCCTGCGCGTTGTAGGCCTTCGCGACCGCGACGACCTGATCGCGGCTGAGAACGCCAGTCTGTAAGTGAAGCGCCACATCGGCAGACACTAGCGCGCGCGCAACAGGCCGCGCCGTACACGCATCCAGCAGGCGCGCGGCGGCGTCGTGCGAGTCCAGCGTCCTGGCCCCCGGGGGAGCGTCATCCTGCATCAACACAAGCGCGCGGCTCAGCCGGATTTGCCCCGGTCCATAGCTGAAGTCTGGCGGCGTGAACCCCAGCCATTGGCTCGCGGTGGCCGCGACGCGCTCAAATTCGAGTTCCAGCGTGGAGACGCCGAACTGTTCCAGCGCGAAGAGGGCGCTGAGCGCGTTGTCGAGGTCATCGCCGCGCGGGGGATGGCACACCGACCCGCCAAACGCCTCGGCAATTCGTACTGCCGCCTCCGCCGGACTGGCCGCAGCCGCGCGGTAGATATCGTCGCGGCGCGCCTCGTGGCGGATGGCGATGATCACAAGCACCGCGGCCAGCAGCACGCTTGCGCCGAGCCCAG
The DNA here is from genome assembly GCA_964346335.1 of uncultured Hyphomicrobiaceae bacterium. Lineage (GTDB taxonomy): Bacteria > Pseudomonadota > Alphaproteobacteria > Rhizobiales > Rhodomicrobiaceae > Dichotomicrobium. Next base: position 1,597 of record CAYFVF010000211.1, on the reverse strand, counting down.
CCGCGATCACCGCATGGGCGGGGCGCATGTCACCCTACCGCGGCTGTCAGCGGTATCACGATATTGGTGGCATACACTGCCACGTTGATCAGGACCGACGCTGACAAGTTGACGATGAAATCGCGCAGCGTGACGGCATCCGCGGTGCCTCCGGAGCCAGTTGACACGAGCGGGTCGGACCGGCGTATAAGGCCGCGCCGGATCAGCGCGCCAATGACCGCGCCGAAGCGCGCGGTGAAGAAGAACGACAAAACGTAGATCGCATAAAACACGAGGAACAATGGTCGCTGGTCGTTCCACCGGGCGTCAACGAGGTTCTCCCACATCAGCATCAGCGGCCAGCTCAAGAGGAAAGCCGCCAGCGCCGCCGCCACCGAGATCGACAGGAATTCGTGCCGCCCGAACGCCAATCCCGCCACGATCCCGAACAGCAGCACGGCGGCGAGGCGGATCAGCACCGCGGCGGCATAGTCGCGCAGGCCGGCCACCGACAGCTCGGTGAACACCACCTGCTGGAGCGCGTCACTGCTGCGCAGGGTCAGACCTTGGGCGGCGATCTCCTGGCGGAGTGTTTCTTCCAGCCGGGTTTCGATCGGTGCCGTGTGGTGGTTGGTGATCTTCGACGCGAGGTCATATTTGCCGTAAGCCGACCCGACGAACCCGTCGAGCTGTGTCTTGCGCACCGGCGCGATCGCCGCCTGATTGAACCCCGCACTCATCTTCTCGACAAATGCCTGATGCGCCGCGCGGAGCCGGGCTTGCTCGGTGTCACCAAGCGGTGGCAGCGCGAGCTGTTCGGGGCTTGACCCCTGATATTGCGGCTCGGGCACGTCCGCGAGCACACCATCCACGTTGCGGCGCAACGGCTGGCCGATCGCCTGCGTGACCTGGTAGCTGTAGTGGCGCGTGATATCCTTGACGGCTGCATCCACGGTCTGGGCGCGCGCAAGCATCTGGTCCAGGTCTTCGCGCGATAGCGGCGTGACCGTGAAGCTGCCTGCGAGCTGCTGCGCGCGCGCCTGCAGCGCGGGGGCGTAAGTCAGGACGCCATTATAAATGACGTCGATGCCTTCCGGCGTGAACGGTGTGGGCGCGGGGGCCGTGTTGTCGGAAACCCTGCCCGCATTGCAGTCGATCTGAACACTCGCAAGGTCTTCGCTGGAAATGCGGTTCTTGCGGAGCAATTCGCACAGCTTGGCGCCGGAAATGCTGGGTGGATCGACAAGGAACGGGCCGCGGTCGCCCGCGACGAGCTTCGAGAAGCTGAAATAATACTGGTCGGGCAGAAGCGATGTGGCCTTGATCAGCAGCATTACGGTGAAAGCGCCGAGGAAAACCAGCGCAAGATTGACGCGAAACGACAAGATGTTGTGCCACATCAGCGCACCAAACAGATGATGTTGTTGAGAGATGGAAAACCTTATGGAGCGCCGCTGTGAGCGTCAACTGCCTTGCGAGTGTGGGCGCGGGATTCGCGCATGTGTGCTGCGCACGGGGCGCACCGGGTAAGCGCCAAGCCGCGAAGGGTGAGGAGCGGAAAAGCCGAAGATGGCTGGGGAACCTGGATTCGAACCAGGACCGACGGAGTCAGAGTCCG
>CAYFVF010000210.1:0-3487 GCA_964346335.1 uncultured Hyphomicrobiaceae bacterium | reverse complement strand
TTGCGGCAGATATAAAGCGGCATCAACAGGTGGAAATCATCATAAGCGTGGCTGGCGAAGGTGAGCGGCGCAAGGCAGGGCAGGGGCACCGTGATGGTAAGCTCCTCTTGAAGCTCGCGGATCAGCGCCGTCTCAGGCGTCTCGCCCGGCTCCACCTTGCCACCGGGAAACTCCCACAGACCCGCCAGTTTCCGGCCTTCGGGCCGCTGGGCGAGCAAGACACGGTTGTCCTCGTCGATCAGTGCGCAAGCGGCGACGAGGATGATCTCCTTCGCAGGCTTCGGGGGCGTATCCATGGGGCGAAGCTGTCAGCTGCGGTAATCAGCGTTGATATCGATGTAACCGTGCGTCAGATCGGTGGTCCAGACGGTCGCCGCGCCGGGACCGCTCAAGCCGGCATAAACGCGGATCAGCAACTCGTCGCGGGTCATGTAGGCCGCGCCGTCGGCTTCGTGGTAGTCCGGATGGACCGCGCCGCCAACCGCGACCGGAATCTCGCCGAGCCAGATGGCAAGCGCGTCGGGGTCGATGTCGGCGTTCGCCTTGCCGATCGCCATGATGATCCGGCCCCAGTTCGGGTCCTGTCCGGCGATGGCTGTTTTTACGATCGGGGAGTTGGCGATAGAGAAGGCGATGGCCTGGGCATCGTCGTCGGTGTGGGCACCGTCAACGCGGATGGTCACGAATTTCGTCACCCCCTCGCCGTCCTTCACGACCTGGTGCGCCAGGTCAAGCGTCAACTCGTAAAGCGCCAGCCGGAATCTTTCCAGTCGCGGGTCATGCTCGTCGGTGATCTGCGGCGCACTGGATGCCGCGCCGGTGGCAAACAGCAGCATGGTGTCGCTGGTCGAGGTGTCGCCGTCCACCGTGATGCGGTTGAAGCTGTGGGCCACTGTCTCGCTGCACAGCGCCTGCGCCACCTCGCGCGGCAGCGGCGCGTCGGTGAATACAAACGCGAGCATGGTCGCCATGTTGGGGGCTATCATGCCGGAGCCCTTGGCGATGCCATTGATCGTGACTGTCGCGCCGTCGATTTCCGTGCTGGCCGTCGCCAGCTTCGGATAGGTGTCGGTTGTCATGATCGCGCGGGCCGCGTCTTCCCAGCCATCGGGACGACCCGACGCGCCTAGGCCGCGCAGGGTGTCAGCAAAAAGCGAGACGTCCAGTGGCTCGCCGATCACGCCGGTCGAGGCGAGGAACACGTCTTCTGGCGGGCAGCCCACGGTCCTCGCGGCGATCTGCGCCGTGAGGCTGACGGCCTCGACGCCTTTCTGACCCGTGAAGGCGTTGGCGTTTCCCGAGTTGACCACGAGAGCATGCGCGCGGCGTCCTTCATCCAGACGCGCGCGGCACCAGCTGACGGCCGCGGATGGCGTGCGCGAGCGCGTAAGTGCGCCTCCCACGACAGCGCCGTCATCGAAGCGCACCAGCAGCAGGTCTTTGCGCCCGCGGTAGCGAATCCCCGCCTCGGCCACCGCCAGCGTAACCCCGCTGATTGGCGGCAGCTCAGGCAGGTCCGTGGGCGCAAAAGGCGAGAGATGTGTCATTGGCTCTCTTGACCGCCGGACTGTTGGCCACCGCTCGTCTGCGGCTTCAGGCTTTCATCGAGAATCTCGATTTTCGCGGCGTCACGCAGTTCGGCCATGCGCTGTTGAAGCTGCTGGCGCACCAGTGCGCCCTCCAGCCGGTCCTTGATGTCGGCGAACTTCGGCGGCTGCCGATCGCGCTTGTCCTCGACCTTGATGACATGCCAGCCAAACCGGGTCTTTACGGGTGCGGACACCTCGCCTGTCTCCATGGCAAAGGCGGCCTCGGCAAACGGGCCGACCATCTGGTCCTTGGTGAAGAAGCCGAGATCACCGCCGTTGGCGCTGCTCGGGCCGGTCGATTCCGCCTTGGCAAGCTCGGCGAAGTCGGCGTCGCCGTCGAGCTTCTCGACGATCGCCTTGGCCTCATCTTCGGTCTCGACGAGAATGTGCCGCGCCTTGACTTCCCGCTCTGGCTCGGCGCTGCCGATGCGCTCGTCGTAAAGCTGTTTGAGGGCTTCATCGGTCAGCTTTTCGCGAACCTCGCGTTGAAAGAACACGTCGCGCAGGGCGCGCAGTTCATAATACCGGGAAAGCCGCTGATAGTCCTGGGTCTGGTCCAGCCCGGCCGCGCGCGCGGCGTCGGCCAGGAGGTTCAACTCGACCACGTATTGCATCACCAGCTGGCCGCGCGCCTCTTGCGGGAGTTGGGCAAGGTCCTGGCCAAGCTCATCCTGGGCGAGCTTGAGCTGGCCGGCGGTGATGGGTGTGCCGTCGACGCGCGCAACCACCGTGTCATCGGCCGTTTCGTCCAGCACTTGGGGCGCGGACTGGCTCTGCGCGGGCGATGTCTGGTCCTGCGCTCCGGCGTGGGGCGCGTGGGCGGCGCCGGCGATCAGGCAAGCCAGTCCGGCGCTGAAGAGGATGGGCAGGGAGTGTCTGGTCACTGGTAACACCTCGATTTGCAGGGTATTCTTGGAATTTACAGGCTATCGCTCGGTTTGCAGGGTATTTTCTGGCGGCGTTGCGCCAACCGTGATGTGTCGCACGCTTGGGGCGATGCCGCTTATCTCGTTATCGTCGCCGCGATTGGAAAATACATACGCTCGCAGCGTCTATGTTTACGGCGATCTTGTAGCGGGTTACGCGGCGTGATGCAAAGCCAACGAAGAATGGAACGCGCATCCGCCCCGCGTGTTCCGCGCTTCGCGTTGACACGCGCAGACGCCCCGCTTATTTCCAATATGACCCCGCCGCGCCGCACGGGTCGAGCGCGTGGGCCTCTGAAAATCAGGAAGGCTTTACGAAATGGTGTCGTTGAATGCGATCGCCGGCAAACTGTTCGGGTCCGCAAACGAGCGTAAGCTGAAAAAATACCAGCCGCAGGTTGAGGCGATCAACGCGCTTGAGCCGGAGCTTGAGCAACTCTCCGACGGTGACCTGCGTGCGCGCACCGATACGTTCCGCGAGCAGCTTGAGGCCGGCGCGAAACTTGATGATCTGCTGGTGCCGGCATTCGCGACGGTGCGCGAGGCCGCGAAACGCACGCTGCATCAGCGCCATTTCGACGTGCAGCTCATCGGCGGCATGGTCCTGCATGAAGGCGACATTGCGGAGATGAAGACCGGCGAAGGCAAGACGCTCGTCGCCACGTTGGCCGTCTATCTGAACGCGCTTACCGGACGCGGCGTGCATGTCGTTACTGTGAACGATTATCTCGCCAGCCGCGACGCCGAATGGATGGGCGCGATTTACCGGTTTCTTGGCCTGAGCGTTGGCTGCATCACCCACGATATGGATGACGACCAGCGGATGCAGTCTTATGCGTGCGACGTCACCTACGGCACCAACAATGAATTCGGCTTCGACTATCTCCGCGACAACATGAAGTATTCGACCGCCGAAATGGTGCAATTTGGCGGGCGTCCGTGGGAACTCGCCGGGCACTATTTCGCGATCGT
>CAYFVF010000209.1:0-3500 GCA_964346335.1 uncultured Hyphomicrobiaceae bacterium | reverse complement strand
AAGACCATGTCCGTGCGCATCAACGGGCTGGACACGCACTACATGTACCGCGATGTGGTCGACGTGGTGGAGCAGGCCGGCGACAAGCTTGACCTCATCATGATCCCGAAGGTGGGCGCCGCCGCCGACGTCTACGCCGTCGACATGCTCGTCACGCAGATCGAGCAGGCGAAGGGCGTCGCCAAGCGCATCGGCTTCGAGCACATCATCGAGACCGCGCTGGGGATGCAGAACGTCTCGGAGATCGCCGCTGCGAGCAAGCGCAATGAGTCGCTGCATTTCGGCGTCGCGGATTATGCGGCATCCACGCGGGCGCGCACGACGAACATCGGCGGCGCCAACCCGGATTATGCCGTGCTCACCGATGCGACGGATGACGGCGCGGCGCGCGCGAGCCATTGGGGTGATATGTGGCATTACGCCATTGCCCGGATGGTCGTTGCGGCGCGGGCGAACGGCTTGCGCCCGATTGACGGGCCGTTCGGCGATTTCTCCGACCCCGACGGCTACGTGGCGGCGGCCCGCCGCGCGGCGGTGCTGGGCTGCGAGGGCAAGTGGGCGATCCACCCGTCACAGATCGAGCTGGCCAACCAGGTGATGAGCCCCGGCGCGGAAGAGGTCGAGCGCGCCCAGCGCATTCTCGCGGCCATGCGCGAAGCCGAAGCGCAAGGCAAGGGCGCGGTTTCGCTGGACGGGCGGCTGATCGACTACGCCTCGATCCGGCAGGCCGAAGTTCTCGTCGAGAAGGCGCGGGCGATCGAGAACCGTTCCGGCTGAACCGAAGGTCAATTCGTCTTGTAGCACGCCGTGCTGGCGCGATACGCCGGCGCGTGCCCCGGGACCCGGATGATCGGAACTCGCCGAAGGGAGGCTCTCATGACCGAAGGCAAACGTCATTATAACGCGCCGAATGCCGCGCCCGCGCCAGCGAACGCGCGCTACAGCCACTGTGTCCAAGTCGGCGGATGGCTTTATGTGACCGGCCAACTGCCGGTTGACCCGGACCACCCCGTAGCGCCACTGCCGCGCGACATCGCGGCTCAGACCGAGATGTCATTCCGTAACCTTGAACGCATTCTCGCCCATGTCGGCTATGACTTCACCGACACCGTGTTTGCGCGGGTTTATCTCACGGACTTCGAGCGCGATTATCCAGGCTTCAACGACGTGTACCTCCGTTACTACGACGATGGTGCCGTGCTGCCCGGGCGCACGACCGTGGGAGTCACCAAGCTCGCGCGTGATGCGCTGGTCGAAATTGACCTTGTCCTTTACCGCGAAACCTGAGCGAGGCTTCGGAGCTAAGTCGCCAGCACGTCGGCCTTCAGCGCAAGTGATCACGACGTCACGCCACGGTGGAGGTTATACGCCAGCGCTGGCCGCCGATTAAAGCTATTTTCGTTCTGACTGAACCGAAAAGTCGCTCTAATTATCTGATTTGACGCGCATTTTTATCCGAAAACCAGTTCCCACTTTTCGGAATGCGCTCTAATGGACAAGGTGCGATGTGTGCTACCATTCGCGCGCCAACCTGCGCGCGCCAAGAGGTTCGAGGGCCGCGTCTGGCGATGGGCTATCCGCCGTCATGCGAAACCGGCCAATTACCAGGTAAAGTGCCAGAATGTCTCAGATGCGATTTGCAAAATCCTTCACGCAACAAGAACCGCTGCCAGAAGAGGCGATTGAGAAAGCCGTCGAGGTCATGCGCTCGGGGCGACTCCATCGATACAATACCGCGGGAGAAGAATTGTCAGAGGCATCGCTGCTGGAAAAGGAATTTGCCGCGTATCAGGGCCGCAAATACTGCCTGGCTTGCACCTCTGGCGGCTATGCAATTCATGTGGCGCTTCGCAGCGCAGGCGTCCTGCCCGGCGACGCGGTGCTGATGAATGCCTATACCCTGGCCCCGGTGCCGGGAGCCGTCTACCAGTGCGGCGCCAAGCCTGTTCTTGTCGAGATCGACAATCACTACCACGTCGATATCGAAGACTTGCTTGCAAAGGCCAAGGCGTCCGGCGCGAAATACTTACTCTTGTCGCACATGCGTGGTCACATCGCGGACATGGACAAAGTCCTGGAAGCCTGTGACCAAGCAAACCTTGTCCTGATCGAAGACTGCGCCCACACCATGGGCGCGTCATGGAACGGAAGGCTTTCCGGGAACTTCGGCCGGGTCGCCTGTTTCAGCACGCAGACATACAAGCACATCAATTCCGGTGAAGGCGGGCTGCTCCTCACCGACGACCCGGAACTCGCCGCCCAGGCAATCCTGTATTCCGGCTCGTACATGCTCTTTGAACATCATGGCGCCAGGCCGCCCTCGGATGTTTTCGACGCGTGGCGGCTCAACATCCCCAATTTCAGCGGGCGCATGGATGACCTGCGAGCCGCAATCCTGCGGCCACAGCTCAGCCAGTTGGACGCGAGCCGGGCGCGCTGGAACGCCCTTTATCGTGAAATGGAGAAAGGGCTGAGGGAAATACCCGGCATCGAAATTCCCCAACGCAGCAAGTTGGAAGATTTTGTGGGGAGTTCCATCCAATTCCGTATCCAAGGCATCTCGAAGGACGCCATTTCAGATTTTCTGTCCAAATGCGCTTCGGGTGGCGTTGCTCTCAAGTGGTTTGGCGAAGATGAACCACGCGGCTATACAAGCCGATTTGACAGCTGGCACTACCTGGACGACCAACTGGACTTGCCGCGCACACGCGAAATTCTCTCAAACACCTTCGACATGCGCTTGCCACTCACGTTCACACCTGAAGACTGCGAGGTCCTGGCCGCGATCATCGCGGATAGTCTCGAGAGCGTCAGGACGCGAGCATAGCGTTCCGGGCGCGCTTCGCCTCACGCGGATTTCTGGGCCACTATCAGTGCTCCTGCCCCGAAAGGTGACGCCCGCCTGCCTCAAACCACTATCTGGAATACCAGCCCCGACAGGATCGCGCCAAACAGCCCGAGCAGGAAGTAGGCGGCGAACACCCGCGGCTTGACCAGCGACCAGACGGCGGCCATCGCCGGGACCGAGCTGACGCCGCCGGCGATAATGAACGCCATCGCAGCGCCCATGCTCATGCCCTGATCGGTGAGACCAGCCAGCAGCGGCGGCGCGACATAGGCGTTCAGGTAGGCGGGCACCCCGACGACCGCGGAGATCACGATCGGCAGCAGGCCGTCGCCGCCGACCACCCCGGCGATCAGGCTGGCGGGCACGTAAGTCACTAACAGCGCCTCGAGCACGTAGGCCAGCGCCAGCCACTTCGCGAGGAACAGCGTGTTGCCAGCCAGTTCGCTGCGGAAGGTGTCGCGCCGCTCGGCCTCGCCCCAGAAGCGCCAGACCGGCTTGCCGTCCATACTGTTTTGCTTCTTGCAGCAGCCGCCGCCCGAGCGCGGGCGCAGCGGATCAACGAACGCGCCATTCGCCATCATCGCCTTGACCGCGAAACCGCCCATCAGACCCAGCGACACGGCGGCGACGGCCTTGGCGATGGCAAACGGCC
>CAYFVF010000208.1:0-3515 GCA_964346335.1 uncultured Hyphomicrobiaceae bacterium | reverse complement strand
TGAAGAAGCTGGATGTCGAAGCGCTCAAGAAAGACCTGCACGCGCTGATGACCGACAGTCAGGAATGGTGGCCGGCTGACTGGGGCCACTATGGCGGCCTCATGATCCGCATGGCATGGCACGCCGCCGGCTCCTACCGCGTCTCGGACGGCCGTGGCGGCGGCGGCACCGGCAACCAGCGCTTCGCGCCGTTGAACTCATGGCCGGACAACACCAGCCTGGATAAGGCCCGCCGTCTGCTCTGGCCGATCAAGAAGAACTACGGCAATGCGCTGAGCTGGGCCGACCTTTTCATCCTTGCTGGCAACGTCGCTTATGAATCGATGGGTCTCAAGACCTTCGGCTTCGGCTTTGGCCGCGAGGACATCTGGCACCCCGAGAAGGATATCTACTGGGGCGCGGAGAAGGAGTGGCTCGCGCCGTCGGATGAGCGCTACGAGAACGTCGAGGATCCGGCAACAATGGAAAACCCGCTCGCTGCGGTGCAAATGGGCCTGATCTACGTGAACCCCGAAGGCGTCAACGGCCAGCCCGATCCGCAGAAAACAGCCGACCAGGTCCGCGAAACCTTTGCGCGCATGGCGATGAACGACGAGGAAACCGCGGCGCTGACCGCTGGCGGGCACACGGTTGGCAAGTGCCACGGCAACGGCGACGCCGCCGCGCTTGGTCCCGACCCTGAGGCCGCGGACCTCGAGACGCAGGGCTTCGGCTGGCTGAACCCGAACATGGGCGGCCAGGCGAGCCAGGCCGTGACCAGCGGCATCGAGGGCGCCTGGACGACTCATCCGACGACGTTTGACCAGGGCTACTTCTCGATGCTCCTCGACCACGAGTGGGAGCTTAAAAAGAGCCCCGCCGGCGCCAACCAGTGGGAGCCGGTCGAGATCGCCGAGAAGGATATGCCGGTCGACGCGACCGATCCGTCTATCCGGCGCAACCCCATCATGACCGATGCCGACATGGCGATGAAGGTCGACCCGTCGTACCGCCACTACATGGAGAAATTCCGGGCGGACCCGGCATATTTCCAGGACACCTTCGCCCGCGCCTGGTTCAAGCTGACCCATCGCGATATGGGTCCGAAGGCGCGTTACGTCGGACCAGACGTGCCCGAAGAGGACCTGCTGTGGCAGGATCCGGTTCCGGCTGGCCCGACTGATTACAATGTCGATGCCGTCAAGGCGAAGATCGCCGACAGCGGCCTCACGATCGCCGAGATGGTTTCCACGGCGTGGGACAGCGCGCGGACCTTCCGTGGATCGGACCTGCGAGGCGGCGCCAACGGCGCGCGCATCCGCCTGGCTCCGCAGAAGGACTGGGAGGGCAACGAGCCGGATCGGCTGGCGAGAGTGCTTGCCGCGCTTGAGCCCATTGCGAGCGAAACCGGCGCAAGCATCGCCGATGTGATCGTCCTTGCGGGCAATGTCGGCGTCGAGCAGGCGGCGAAGGCTGCCGGGTTTGATGTCAAGGTCCCCTTCGCGCCGGGGCGCGGCGACGCGAGCGAGGACATGACCGATGCGGCCTCGTTCGACGTGTTGGAGCCGCTGGCCGATGGTTATCGCAACTGGCTCAAGCAGGACTATGTCGTCAGCCCGGAAGAGTTGATGCTGGACCGCACCCAGTTGATGGGGCTGAGCGCGAACGAGATGACCGTACTGGTCGGCGGGATGCGCGTGCTCGGGACCAATCACGGCGGCTCCGCGCACGGTGTCTTAACGGATCGCGCGGGCACCCTCACGAACGACTTCTTCGTGAACCTGACCGACATGGCCTACAAGTGGGTTCCCGTGGGCAACGGCACCTACGAGCTGCGCGAGCGCAAGGGCGATGCTGTCAAATGGACGGCGACGCGGGTCGACCTCGTTTTCGGCTCCAACTCGGTTCTGCGTGCCTATGCCGAGGTCTATGCTCAGGACGACAATGCGCAGAAGTTCGTGAAGGACTTCGTTGCGGCTTGGACCAAGGTCATGAACGCCGACCGGTTTGACCTGAACGCTTGATGCGCTGCTTGCTTAGCATGATCACCTCCGCCCCCGCGCGGGGGCGGTCAGTTGAAGCGCAATCGAGAAAAGCTGTTGCAGCTCTGGTCCAGAACTCCGGACCTACTTTACGATGCGAGTCTACTGGGGTTGCGCTGGCTCAAGCTCACTGGCCAGCGCGCGCCAATCTTCGCGTTCGCTCTGGCCAGGTTTGCGCTCGCCGAAGAACTGCGCAAAGCAGAAGCCATCGGCGTCGAACAGCTCCACTGAGGTCACGACGCCGTCGCGGGTCGGTTTGCGCACGATCCAGCTCCGGGCGATCGCGTCTTCGCGCAGGTGCAGGTTGAAGCCGGGATCGAGCACGTTGAACCACGGTCCCATCGCCTTCAGCGTTCGCACCGGCCCGGTGTGTATCTGGATGCAGCCGGGGTTGCCGACGAAGCACATGATCGGCACCGCACGCTCGGCGGCCAGGCTCAGCATCCGGCGCAGCGTGTCCGCCGGCGCGGGCGCGGCGAATTCGTCCTCGGCCAGCCGCATCGCCTGGGCGCGCCCCACGCCGAACTCGCTCAACATCCCGAAAAAGTCGTGGGTGTCCTGCAGCGCGCGCCAGTGCTGGTGGAAATTGCCGATGTCGATGTCGCCATCGGGCCGGTCTGGCCGGCGCGGCGGGAGCGGGGTGACGCTCAGCTCTGGCGATTGATCCGCCGCCCGGAAGTGCGCGACCAGCGCGTCATAGGCGGCCTTGTCCGACTTGGCGGTGACATAGACCTTGTGAATGGCCGCGCCATCGATGTCAAAGAATTGCAGGCTGTGGCGCAGCCCGGACTTCACCTCCTCCGACACCGCGAAGCCGAAATGCCAGTGGCTGAGGAACAGCCGCAGGTCGATATCGTGATTGAGCACGAGGCCGTGGCCGGGGCCGATCGACACCTTGTCATAGATGCCATGTTTCTCATGCACGCAGTGTTCGTTGCGGGTCAGCGCCATGACCTCGCCCAAGCCGTTGAGCGCGCGCAGCATATCGCCCCAGTCGCCTTCGAGCCGGGTCACGCCGTCGCCACAGCGGCTGGCGACCAACTCCGCCTCGCTGACCCCGAGCGCGGCGGAAAGGTCGCGGGCGCGCACGCCGGGATTATCGCGCCGAAACTGATCGGCCTTTACCTGCAATTCGGTGCCGGCAAGGCGCTGCCTGGTTGTTTCGGTGGTCGCTCCATCCATGATCGCCCTCCCTGCTGGCAACGCCAGAGTAACACATTCAGGTATCGATTTGAGAACATTTAACGTGCCGCCAGCAATCCGCGCGGCTCGCCTTTACTTGCATTATGCGCAAGAAAACGATGACTTAGGCATGAAAGCTGGTCAAAACCCGTATTTCGCGACATTCATAGCCTCGACGCTGGGAACCTGCCTCGCCGTGATGGCCCTGGCTGGCGCGACGATTATGCCGGTGCTTCAGAGCTGTTCGCCGAACCGGGTGTGCGCGCTTGAGATCATCAAACCGGCACATTGGGCTTCGAGATCAGGTCGCCA
>CAYFVF010000207.1:0-3550 GCA_964346335.1 uncultured Hyphomicrobiaceae bacterium | reverse complement strand
AGGATCTGGAAGGGCTGCGGTGAGTGCATGAGATTGCTGGCGTCGCGCACGGGGCGGATATCCACCTGGCTGCCCGGCAAAAAGGCGACCGCGCCGTTGAGATCGACCGTGAAGCCGCCCTTCACGCGGTTGAAGATCACGCCTTCGACCTTCTCGCCCTTCTCGAAGCTCTGCTCCAGCTTGACCCAGCTTTCTTCGCGGCGGGCTTTTTCGCGGCTGAGGACCGCCTCACCGAGCGCGTTTTCGATGCGCTCCAGGTAGACTTCCACCTCATCGCCGATGTTGATGTCCGGGTCCTGCCCGGCCACAGAGAATTCCTTGAGCGGCACGCGCCCCTCTGTCTTCATGCCGACATCGACGACGGCCAGATCCTTTTCGATCGCAACGACGGTGCCCTTGACGACAGAGCCTTCCTGCGGTTCGGTATCAGAAAATGATTCTTCGAGAAGCGAGGCGAAATCTTCCCGCGCCGGATTGAGTTCGGCGGTTTGTGTTTCAGGGCTCTGCGCTGGGTTCATCAGTACTCCTTAAAACCCCTGGTATCGGTTCGGGAGCAAGCCGCGTCTTTGCGGGCTGGCTCGATTTCGTTGCGGTCTCGTTCAGCGGCCATTCACGCCGCCGGTCATCTCGTTTCACACTGCCGGGAAAACGCTGGCCTCTCTGTGAGGCGCTGCCAATGCGGCGCAACGCGCCGTGGCGTCATCGTATTCGCGAAAGAACCCAACGGCAAATGCGGCACCGCCCCGAAGCGCTTCGATAAAGGCCATCAGGGCGAGCGTGCCGCGTTGATCAGTCCCAAAGCAGCTTTGAATGCTTGGTCTATATCCAAATTCGTGGTGTCGAGCAAGTGCGCGTCATCAGCTTTTCGCAGCGGCGCAGCCGATCGCTCCTGATCCCTTCGGTCGCGCTTAAGGATGTCTTGATGGATCTCTTCCTCCGCGACGTCTTCGCCGCGTTCGTGCAACTCCAGGAAGCGGCGACGTGCACGCGCCTCGGCGCTCGCTGTAATATATAGTTTTACATCCGCGCCGGGACAAACCACGGTTCCGATGTCGCGGCCGTCCAGAACCGCGCCGCCGGGTTGCCGCGCGAAGTCGTATTGAAGCGCCAGGAGCGCTTCGCGCACGCCGTCGAACGCCGCAACCCGCGAGGCCGCCTCGCCCATTCGACGCTCGCGCAGGCGGGGATCGTCCAGCCCGTCGAGGCGCAGGGCACGCGCCGCGTGCACCGCGGCGGTCTCGTCATCGAGCGGCAGGCCATGATCGAGCATATCGCGCGCGACCGCGCGGTAGAGCAGGCCGGTGTCGAGATAGGGCAGCCCGAAATGATCGGCGAGACGGCGCGATACGCTGCCTTTGCCTGACGCCGACGGCCCGTCCACCGCGATAATCATCACGCCGCGTCCGTCTCCTCCAGCGCCGCCCCGAGCCCGCGCATGGTCTGCGCGAAGCCGGGGAAGCTCGTGTCGATCATGGCGGTGTCGTCAATGTGCACCGGGCGCTCCGCCGCCAAGCCCAGCACGGCGAAGGCCATGGCAATCCGATGGTCCATGTGCGTTTCGACCGTGCCGCCGCCGGGAATGTGATCCATGCCGCGCACGATCATGGTGTCGCCCTCGGCCCAGGCCGTGACGCCGCATGCGCTCAGGCCCGCCAGCGTTGCGGCCAGCCGGTCGCTTTCCTTCACGCGCAACTCAGCCAGCCCCTCCATCCGTGTTTCGCCCTCGGCCGTCGCCGCGACGACCGCGAGGATCGGGTACTCGTCGATCATGCGCGGCGCGCGCTCCGGCGGAACCCGCACGGCCTTGAGCCTGCCTGCGCGCACGCGCAAATCCGCCACCGGTTCACCGCCGCTGTGGTGTGGATTCTCGAAGCTCAGATCCGCGCCCATCTCTATCAGCGTGTCATACAGGCCAGTGCGTGTCGGGTTCACCAACACTTTCTTGATGATAACGTCCGAGCCGGAGCAGATCAGCGCCGCGGCCGTGGGAAACGCCGCCGAGCTGGGGTCGCCCGCCACCGCGACGTCACGTCCGCGCAGCACCGCCTCGCCCGTCACCGTGATTGACCGCTCGCTCGCGCCCGGTTCGATGCGAACCTCGGCGCCAAAGTGGCGCATCATCGTCTCGGTGTGGTCGCGCGTGGCCTCCGGCTCGATCACGGTTGTCTCGCCCGCAGCCATCAGCCCGGCCAGCAGGATCGCCGATTTGACTTGTGCCGATGCCACGGGCAGGCGGTAGGTGATGGGGGTAAGATTGCCCGAGCCGACCAGCGTGAGCGGCAGCCGGTCACCGCCGCGCACCTCCGCGCCCATGGTCTTCAGAGGGTCGAGCACCCGGCCCATCGGGCGGCGGCGCAGCGATTCGTCGCCCGTGAGTTCGGTGGCCATCTCATGACCCGCGATCACGCCCATCATGAGCCGCGCGCCAGTGCCGGCGTTGCCGAAATCAAGCGGACCGTCGGGCGCGGCCAGTCCGCCGCAGCCAACGCCCGTCACCCGCCAGTCATCGCCCTCGCGCGCGATCTTCGCCCCCATCTGCTGCAGCGCGCGCGCCGTCGCCAGCACGTCCGCCGATTCCAGCAAACCCGTGATATGGGTTTCGCCGATCGCCAACGCCCCGAAGATCAGCGCCCGGTGGGAGATCGACTTGTCGCCGGGGACCGAGAGCGCGCCGGTCAGGGGGCCGGACTTGCGGGCTGTCAGCGGGCGCGGCATGGCGTTCGCTCTTTTCGTTCAAATGTAAAAGCGCGTTAGCGATCCGCACCAACCGCGGCGCGCGGCGCGTAATCTCGCGGGTATAGAGCAGAGGCCGGGCGCGCATGTCAATCAAGCGCATGGCAAACTCGAGCCGCGCGGCTCATTCGCCTTTGACAAGCCAAAATTGCCTCGCTACAGGACTCAACCTTTCGGCCAGTCAGAACAGCACAGGGATACGTTATGTCGAGCAAAGCCGCGCGGGGAACCAAACGGACATGCCAGAGCTGCGGCGCGCGTTTTTATGATCTCAACCGCGACCCGATCATCTGCCCGATCTGCGGCGCGGAATACCGACTAACAGGCGAAGCCGCGCAGGCCCACGCGTTGCGCGCAGCCGAGGCGTTGGAACAGGAAGAAGAAACAGACACCGCGATGGGTGAGAGCGCGGGCGTCGAGGTCGTCTCGCTCGAAGAAGCCGATGCTGAGAACGAGGACATTTCGGACATCGAGGGCGACGACCTTGACGATCTTGAAGATGACAGCAGCTTGAAGAGCGACCAAGACGCGCTGATGCCCGATGACGACAACGACGATGACGATGTCTCCGGCTTCATCAGCGGGCCGATCAGCGAGACGCAGGACGAGGATACCTGAGAACGCCGCCGCGCAGGTTTCCCTTGATCCGCGCGGCCCGAGGTTTTATTGGATTTCAGCGTGCACGCCGCGCGCTTCGGGGCCATAGCTCAGTTGGGAGAGCGCTTGAATGGCATTCAAGAGGTCGGCGGTTCGATTCCGCCTGGCTCCACCAAACCTGAATTCCCCTCGGAAATCTCCTGTAACACCTTGATCGGCA
>CAYFVF010000206.1:0-3561 GCA_964346335.1 uncultured Hyphomicrobiaceae bacterium | reverse complement strand
TTGAAGCCGACAACCGCCGCATCCGATGCCTTCGCAAGCGTCACGTCAGACTCCGTCACGCCGCCGACGCCGGCATGGACAACGCGGGCCTGAACCTCGTCGGTGCCGAGCTTCTCGAGCGCGGCGGTGATCGCCTCTACGGAGCCCTGCACATCGCCCTTGATGATCAGCGGGAATTCCTTCGCGCCGGCTTCGCCAAGCTGGCTCATCATCTTTTCGAGCGAACCGCGCCCACCAGCGCCCGCCGCCTTCACCTCGCGCAGCTTGCGCTGGCGGTAGTCGGTGATCTCTCGCGCGCGCGCTTCGTTTTCCACCACGGCGATCTGGTCGCCCGCCTCCGGGGCGCTGTCCAGCCCGAGGATCTCCACCGGCTGGGATGGTCCCGCTTTCGCGGTGTTCTCACCGCGATCGTTGATCAGCGCGCGCACCTTGCCCCAGGCGCGTCCGGCGACGACCACCTCGCCCACCTTGAGCGTGCCGCGCTGGATGAGCACCGTGGCGACCGGGCCGCGTCCGCGCTCCAGCTTGGCCTCGATCACCACGCCTTCGGCTGGGCGGTCCGGGTTGGCGCGCAGTTCCTGCACTTCGGCCTGGAGCTGGATCGCCTCCAGCAGTTTGTCGAGGTTCTGGCGCTTGATGGCGGAGACCTCGACCTCCAGCGTATCGCCCGACATGCTTTCCACGACGATCTCGTGCTGGAGCAGTTCGGTCCGCACGCGGTTGGGGTCGGCGCTTGGCTTGTCGATCTTGTTGACCGCGACTACGATCGGCACGCCAGCCGCCTTGGCATGGTCGATGGCCTCGATGGTCTGGGGCATGACGCCGTCATCCGCCGCCACGACCAGCACCACCACGTCCGTTACCTTGGCGCCGCGCGCGCGCATCGAGGTGAAGGCGGCATGGCCGGGCGTGTCGATGAATGTGACCGGCGCGCCGCTGTCGGTTTCAACCTGGTAGGCCCCGATATGTTGCGTGATGCCGCCGGCTTCGCCCGATACGACGCTGGTCTTGCGCAGCGCGTCCAGCAGCGAGGTCTTGCCGTGGTCGACATGGCCCATGACCGTCACGACAGGGGCGCGCGGCTGGAGATCGGCTTCGGCGTCCTCCTCGCCGATAAAGCCCTCCTCGACATCCGCCTCGGAGACGCGCTTGGGCGAATGACCGAACTCCATAACGATCAACTCGGCAAGGTCGGCGTCGATCACGTCATTGATCTTGTGCATCTGGCCCTGCTTCATCAGGAACTTGATGACATCCACCGCGCGCTCGGTCATGCGGTTGGCGAGTTCCTGAATGGTGATCGCCTCGGGCAGTTGCACTTCACGCTTGATCTTCTTGCCTTCCTCTCGCGCGCCGGCGGACTGCTTTTTCTGGCGCTCGCGGTGGCGGCGCAGGGATGCAAGGCTGCGCTCGCGCTGTTCGTCGTCCAGCGCGTTTGAAAGGGTCAGCTTGGAGCGGGTGCGCCGTTCCTCGCCGGCGGGGCGCTTGGCGGGCGCGCGCGTCTCCGCCTTGCCTTTCTTGCCGCGTTGGTCGCTGCGGCCCTTGCGTTCCTCGTCCTCGCCCTCGGCCGGTTTCGCAGGGCGCTCCGGCGCCTTGCGTGCCTCGGTCTCGGCCGTGGCAGCCGGGGCAGTTTCTTCAGGCGCGGCTTCGGCCTCGGGCGCGGTGTCTTCGCCCGGCGCAGCGGTCTCGGCGTCGCTTGTTTTGACGCTTAGCGGCTCACCGGATTCCGCCGCCTGTTTTGCCTGCTCCTCGGCGAGGCGCTTGGCCTCTTCGTCGCGCTGGCGCTGGTGCTCTGCCTCTTCGGCGGCGCGGCGCTCGCGTTCCTCGCGCTCGATCTCCTCACGCTTGCGCGCTTCGCTCAGCGCACGCACACGCGCATCGCGCTCCTCGTCGGAAAGCTGGCGCAATACGCGTTCGCTTTTTTCTGTCTGCTTGGACTGCGGCTTCTTCTCCGCAGGCGCTTTGGGCGCGGGGCGGGGCGTCTTGGCCTCCTCCGACTTCGGCGCGGCCGGAGCCGCCTCCTTGGCGCTCTCGCCCTGCGCTGCACCCGGCGCGGCAGCCCGCTTGCGCTTTTTCTCGACGAGAACCGACTTCGACCTACCGTGGCTGAAACTTTGGCGCACGCGGCCCTGCTCGACGGACTTGCCGAGATTCAGGGTCATCGTCTTACGCGATGAACGCTTGCTGCCGCTGTCGGTCTCTTTGGTATCGCTCATTCAGTATCCTGTTTGGCCGGCTCGTGTTGTCCGGCAGATGTTTCACCGCCCGCGGGACCGCGAACCGGCGCGATCCCTTCTCCCGTGAATTGGCACAGCCGCCGCGCCGCTGCAATGAAGCTCGCGCCCGCGCCACTGTGCAAAACCGCGGCATGGTTTACGTTTTCCCGCCCGAGCGCCTGGCACAAGCCATCGAGCGGAAGTCGAAATACGGCGTCCGCCCGTGCCCCGCCGGCACCGGCCTGCGCAACGAATTTCCGGTCTAGCCGCTGGCAGCCATCCTGCGCAGCTTCGTCGGCGTGGATCAGGGCGGTGACCTTGCCCTTTTCTAACGCCAGCGAGACTTTCGCAAAACCCATTGCCAACTGTCCAGCCTTATTCGCCATGGACAAGCGACCCAGCGCCGCGCGCCGCAACGCCTCTTCAACCTGATCAGGCAGATCATCCGGCACCGTGACACTGCGGCGCAGCGCGCGGTTAAATGCCTTGCGTTTCACGGCCTCAGCCAACGACGGCTTTCTGGCCGTGATCCAGACGCCGCGCCCAGGCAGCTTGCGTTTGACATCGAAACGGATGACGTCGTCGGCGTCGGCAACGAAGCGCAGCAACGCGTGTTCCGGGGCGCTTTCGCGCGTCAGCGCGCAGCGCCTGACCACCTCGCCTTTTGGTATAGCGCGTTCCGCCACCGAATTCACCACCTGTTTTAGCCCTCCGCTGGCGTTTGTGCGTCGCTTTCGCCTGCTTCGGCCGCCTCGGCGGCCTCCGCCTCGGCCCGCGCGGCCTGACGGTCGGCTTCCAGCTCTTCCTCGGTAAACCAGCCGGCCGCGACACGCGCACGCATGATCAGGTCTTCCGCGTCCTCGCGGCTGATTTCAAAGTCTTCCAGCGGCCCGGCGATATGCTCGCGCCCCTCCGCCGTGCGCTCGTCATAGCCAAGCAGGTCGTCCGCCGCGCAGTCCGCCACGTCTTCGACCGTCTTGATCTCGTTCTCGCCCAGCGCGACCAGCATCGCGGTGCTCAGATGCGGCAACTCGGCAACGGCGTCGGCGACGCCAAGCTCTTTGCGCTTATCGTCCAGCTCGGTCTCGCGCCGCTCCAGGTAATCCCGGGCGCGGTCCTGGATCTCCTGCGCGGTGTCCTCATCGAAGCCCTCGATGCCGGAAATCTCGTCGAGTTCGACATAGGCGATTTCCTCGATGCTGGCGAAGCCTTCCGAGGCGAGAAGCTGGGAGATCACCTCGTCGACGTCGAGCGCCTCCATGAAGGCGTTGGACCGCTCGGCGAATTCCTTCTGCCGGCGTTCGGCTTCCTCGGCCTCGGTCATGATGTCGATGTCCCAGCCGGT
>CAYFVF010000205.1:0-3572 GCA_964346335.1 uncultured Hyphomicrobiaceae bacterium | reverse complement strand
TCTGCGCCATGAACCCGTCGATCACCCGGTGAAACGTCAGGCCGTCGTAGAAGCCCTCGCGCGTCAGCGTCTTGATGCGCTCGACGTGCTTCGGCGCGACGTCCGGCAGCAGCTTGATGACCACGCGGCCATCCTTCAAATCGAGATACAGCATGTTGTCCTTTCCTTGAGAGTTGGCCGGCATCCCGGCGGTCAGCGCGGCGATCGTGACGGCGAAGACAGCCGCCACTGCGGATATCAGGGTGTGACGCGGCATGAGCACATCCATTGGCTGAGGGCGCGGCTACTGGCTTTGACTGGCGAGCTTCGCGCGCAGGCGTTGGGCTGCGAGCGGCGGCACGAACTGGTCGACATCGCCGCCCATAGCAGCGATCTGGCGGATGAATTTGGACGCGATATGGCGGTGCTGCGGGGAGGCGGCGAAAAAGATCGTCTCGACATCGGGGGCGACGGCCGCATTGGTGCCCGCCATCTGCATTTCATAGTCGAAGTCGGTGGCGTCGCGCAGGCCGCGCACCAGGACGGTTGCGCCGTGGGCGCGCGCGGCGTCAACACTGAGACCTTCGAAGGTCACAACCTCGATCTGGGTGTGCGAGCGCGCTGCGATCACCCGGGTTTCGGCTTCCAGCATCTCCACGCGCTCGCGCCATGAAAACAGCGGCGTCTTGCCGTGGTGCACGCCAACGCCCACGACCACGCGGCCGAGCACGCGCGCGGCCCGCTCGATCACATCGAGATGGCCGTAGCTGACCGGGTCGAAACTGCCCGAGTAAAAGCCGGATCGGTTCATGGCGTGTGTTAAGCACAACTCCCGGCAAATCACAAGATGACGCGGCGCGTGCTGACCTTTCAGAGCGCCAGGCGAAAGAGTGGAAACCGGTTTTTCGCAAACCCGGCGCGACAACCAAGAATCGACAGCATCGGAAGATCCGGATTTATCGCCCGATGCTGTAGCCATTCGCGCCGCCATGTGCGTCGCAACGCCACATGCGCCCTCAAGCCAGACGGCGGCAAGGAACGCGACAACGGCCATGCGCGTTGGGGCTTCGGCTGTTTGTTTCGATGGCCTCGCCTTTGTTGCAACCGCAAATCGCCGCAGCGAAACCTACTCGCCCTGATCGGACCGAGGGATGAAGTGACTTTGCGGAATACTGAAGTGCAATGACGGGCCTTCTGGCTGGATTATGAAAGGGGAGATACACGATGGCTGAAAATCTGATGCGTGCAGGCGCGATTGCGTTTGCCTGTTCATTGTTCGCCGCTCCCGTCTTTGCCCAACAGGGAATGGGGACAGGACCGGTGGCGCAGAATTGTCAGGCAGAGATACAGGAGTATTGCGCCGGGCTTGAACATGGCCAGCGCCGCGTGCGCCAATGTCTTGAAAGCAACAACGACAAGGTGTCGGAGCAGTGCAGGGTCGCTCTGGAGACCACTGGCCCGGGTCGCAGGTTTGGCGGGGGTGCGGGTCAGAAGTCTGGCGGAACCACCCAGTGACCGTGCTCTGTGTCTGCCGAGGCGCGGACACAGCGCGTTGAACGCCCAATCCGCCGAAGCTGGGCTCAGCGGATTTTTCTTGTTTCCAACAGCTTCATCAAGGCGATGCCCTGACCCGAGCGGGTCGCCGATCAACCGGGACGGCGCGGGTTTTCATGTCGTGCGGGCCGGTACTGGACCGGAAAGCGTCGTGGTGCCGCGCGCCGCCGTTCGGACTTGTGAAAGACCTGCCATAAAGGTTCCGCGAAAATACCCATGTCGTGCCAAATTGAAACAGGATTTAGGGCAGATGTTGACATTGTCACAGGACAGAGTTTTTGACGTGATAGATTAAATCAAAGAAGAGTAGATGCGATGAAAAACTGTCTCATTACGACTATGTCTGGCTTTCTGGCGCTTTTGATTTCGGTTGGGATGGCGAATGCGCTCGAAGACGAAGTCGAGGAGATCTGCCAGCCTGACATCGCGGCGTACTGCATGGAGGTGCAGGACGACGATGAGGCGCTGCAGCAGTGCCTGGAAGAAAACCAGGATTCGTGACGGCGCAGTGCCGTGAGGCGCTGGACGAGACCACGGAATCGTAACGAGGACTCGATGTGAGATGAAGGAACCGGTTCCCTTCGACCGCCGGCGGCGCTTGGTCACTGCCGGCGGCGCGCGGCGTCAACCGGTGCGGCGCGTCATCGCCAGCCACGCTGCGCCGCAAATGAGTATGCTTCCGCTGAACCCGTCTAGCAGCCTGCGCCGGCTCAAGAACCACCTGCGCGCCGTGCCAAGCGCCAGCACCATCAGCGCGTCAACCGCCACAATCACGACGACGAACGTGACGGCCAGCAGAGCAAGCTGCGCAGCGATGGCGATGGTAGGATCAATGAACTGCAGGAAGAATGCGCCGAGGAACAGCAGCACCTTGGGGTTGGACAGCGCCACGATGAAGCCGCGCCAGAGGAAGCTCCCGCGCACGGCAAGCGCGGGCGGCTGCTACGCGCTGCGCATGGCGGCGCGCAGGCGGCCAAGGCCGAGCCAGACGAGGTAGGCCGCGCCAATCCAGCGGATGACGTCGAACCACTCCGCGACGAACACCATGACCGACGTCATGCCGAGCGTCGCCGCGCCGGCCAGCACGATGAGACCCAGCCCGTTGCCCATCACCGTATGCAGCCCGGCGCGCGTGCCGTGGCTCGCGCTGTTGGCCAGCATCAGCGCCATGCTCGGGCCGGGCGTCACCGCTGGTAGACCGCAGGTGAGGACGAACGCGCCTAAAGAGATAAGCCGACATGGCGGTTGCCTTGAAGTGGGAGCCGCGCGGCCCGGTATCACCTTTGTCCATGGCGGCTTCAGTCGCCGTCGGAGCCGTTCTCACCGTTATCCTCTTCCGGGATATGCACGACCGAAACGACCCGCTCGCCCGCGCCGGTGGAGAAGATCTTCACGCCTTGCGTGGCGCGCCCGACGATGGAGATGCCTTCGACCGGGCAGCGGATCAGCTTGCCGCGATCGGTCACCAGCATGATATGGTCGCTGTCTTCCACCGGGAACGCCCCGACGAGCGGGCCATTGCGCGGGTTGACCACCATCGCGATGATGCCTTTCCCGCCGCGCCCGGAAATGCGGTATTCGTATGCACTCGTTCGTTTCCCGTAGCCGTTTTGCGAGATTGTCAGGATGAACTCTTCGCGCGCGCTCAACTCGGCGTAGCGTGACGGCAGGAGGTCGCCTGGCTCGACCGCTTCATCATCGGCGTCCTCGGCCGCCGCTTCTTCGGCGTGTTCCGCCTCCTGGCCGCTCGCGGCGCGGCGCATGGCGTTTGCCTGCTTGAGATAAGCGGCGCGCTCTTCCGGCGGGGCCTCGACATGGCGCAGGATGGCCATCGAAATAACCTCGTCATCCGTGTCTAGGCGGATGCCCATGACGCCGCGCGAATCCCGGCCCTTGAACTCTCGGACAGCCGTGATGGGGAAGCGGATCGCTCGGCCCTTCGCGGTGGTGAGCAAGACGTCGTGATCGTCCGAGCATGTCTCCACGCCGATGATGCGCTGGCCCTCGTCGAGCTTCATGGCGATCTTGCCGCTCTGGCG
>CAYFVF010000204.1:0-3576 GCA_964346335.1 uncultured Hyphomicrobiaceae bacterium | reverse complement strand
GCTCCACCAGTTACCGCCCGCTTTACCGGCCATTTTTCTGGCTGTTCGTGTTCACGTGCATCGCATTGGGCTATCTCGGCGCGAAGCCGGCGCAAGGCGGCTATATTATCGCAGCCCAGTTCTTCACAGCCTACTACTTCATCCACTTCTTGGTGGTGATGCCGGTGGTCGGGATCATGGAGAGGCCAAAGCAGCGGCCTGGCAGTATCAGCGAGGCGATATCCGGCCCAAGGGAAGGGCGAGGAGCGGCCCCCGAGGCTGTGCCCGCAGCGCCAGAGAAGCGATAGAGACCGAGGGAGAATTCCGGCAATGATGTATCGCCAAATGATGTATCGCCAAAAGAGTCTCAGATCGCCAATCCGCTTCGGCATGTTGGCTCTAGCCGCGGCACTCGCATTCGCGGCAATCCCAGGCGGGGCGCAGGCGGCCGAGGGCGGGGCCGCCGCGCCCAAGCAGGATTGGACGTTCGCAGGGCCATTCGGCTACTACGACACCGACCAGCTGCGGCGCGGTTTCAAGGTTTACAACAACGTCTGCTCGGCCTGCCACGGGATGCGGCTGCTGGAGTATCGCAACCTTGCCGACCCAAGCGGACCGAACCTGGACGACGAACAGGTCGAGGCGATTGCGGCCCAGTATACGGTCACCGCTGGGCCGAACGACCAGGGCGAGATGTTCGAGCGCCCGGCCACGCCAAACGACGCATTCGTCAATCCCTACCGCAACGAGAAGGAGGCTGAACTCGTCAATAATGGCGTTGCCCCGCCGGACCTCTCGGTGATTGCCAAGGCGCGCAAGGCCGAAGGCGACATCCCGTGGTACATGTCACCGGTCGCGATCGCGCAGGACATCGCCACCATGTACGAAGAGCAGGGACCGGATTACATTCACGCCCTGTTGACCGGTTATGAGCAGCCGCCGGAAGGCAGGGAACTATCGCCCGGGCTTTACTACAACACGATTTACCCGGGCAACCAGATCGCGATGGCGCAACCGCTCTACCCGGACATGGTGGAGTACACCGACGGTACGCCGATGACCGTCCAGCAGTATTCCAAGGATGTGACCGCGTTCTTGATGTGGGCGGCCGAGCCGAAGCTGGAAGAGCGCAAGCAGATGGGCGCGAAGGTGATGCTTTACCTGATCATTCTCGCCGCACTGCTCTACATGTCCAAGCGGCTTTTGTGGAAGCGCATCAAGCACTGAACGCAAGGCAAGTGCTCAATACAAATGGGCGTGCCGGACGGCGCGCCCTTTTTTTCGTGTCGGTTTTCACCAACACGCCGTGCGAGCAACACTACCTTGGCACTGTCTCAGGCCGAGCCTTGCCTGCGCAACCTGAGCCGCTGTGCCTGCGCCAGCTTGGACATGCGGCGCAACCGTTCCTCCGGCAGGCGCATCGCCAGCTTCACCCACCGCTCACCGATATCCTCCATCTCCATGCGGCTTACTGGGTGCGCATTGCGCCTTGCCTCGAACACCGCGAAAACGGCATCGAAACGCTCTGACATCCAGGCGAGGTGACGGTCCATCACCTCGATACCCGCCCCATCGTCCGCCAGCGCCTTCACCACCGCCAGATCATACAGCTCCTGCGCCGAAAACGTCCGGCTATCGAGGATCGCGCGTTCGGCCTGCGCCTGTCCCAACTGGCGCGACAGGAAAGTGTAGGCGCCCATGCCCGGGAACAGCGCATAGTTCATCTCGGGCAACGCGAAACGCGCGCGCTTTTCCGCGACGATGACATCGCAAGCCATGGCGGCCTCGAACCCGCCGCCCAACGCATCGCCGCAAACGAGCGCGGTTGTCACCATGCCGGCGTCACAGGCGTGATAGTTCCGATAGCAGATGTCGATGCTCGACATCGCGTAATCGCGCAGCGCGTCCTCATCACCCGTTTCCACGCAGGACACGAAGAATTGCAGGTCGCCGCCCATGTTGAACACGCCGGGGGTGCGCGACGCCAATACCGTGAAGCGCGCGGCGAGCGACGCATCGTGGGGGCTCTCCACCCGGAACAGCCGCAGCGTCCGCTGGACCGCCTGGATATCCTTGAGCATTTGCGGGGTGTAGGAAGGGCGCTCGCGATGCGCTTGAAAGCCCCACACGGCGCGGGCCGCGGGATCATATTCGAGCTCCAGCTCGCTCAAGTCCAACGCTTGAAGCCGTGATGCAAGCCGCGCCGCAGCATTATGACGCGCGGTGCTCGGTGCGTCGGCCTGCGCCGGCGCCGCGGCCGGCGTTGACACTTCAGCGGACAGACTTGCCAGCGGCTCTGCTTGCGGACCTATCTGCTGGAATGTCTCAGGATTGAGGCTAATGGTCGAGGCGCTTGCAGCGTGTGCGCCCCTGAGATGGATAGGCACTCTCATTTTTGGCTACTCATTTACGATTGTGCAACCATGAGTAGCATGCTCCGATGAGCTCTGCCAGAGGATCAGCTAACGTCAGGGAGGTGCAACTTGTGTTTGTAGCGCAAGGCGCTTGCACCCGTCGCTACGTGGCTGACCGCAGCTTTTGATGTGCTTTTAATCGGTGTTGAAGTCGCCTGTAAAGCAGGATTTTAACCTCGGCGACATTCGCTGTGCATTGAATTTGCTCGATAAGTGTATCGTTACGTTCACGCGAATTAAACGTCTGCGTGACAATGTAAAAGGCAATCACACAGCCACAGATACACTATGCCGGAAAGCCCCTACATTGCGATTATCGACGATCTGGCGGCCAACCGGGCCTACATGGAGCGGTTGGCGGGCAAAGTGGATGACGTCGGGCGGGTTAGGAGTTTCGCCGGCGCGCCCGAAGCCCTGCGTGCTTTTGCCGCGGACCCGCCGGACCTGATCGTGACCGACTTCAACATGCCGGACATGAACGCGGCGGAGTGCCTGACGGCGCTTCGCAAGATCCCCGGGCTGGAGGACACGCCCGTGATCGTCGTGTCCAGCTATGAGCAGCGCGCGATCCGCTACGAGGCTCTCGAATGCGGCGCGACGGATTTCCTCGTCACACCGGTCGACACCGTCGAATTCCGCACCCGCGCGCGCAACCTGCTCATGCTCGGGATGCACCAGAAGCTGATGCGCAGCCGCACGTTTGCGCTGCAGGACCGCCTCGTGAACAACCGTTTGCGCTCACTCAAGACCCTGAAGCGCACACGTCAGCACATGCTGGGCGTGATCGATTCGGTCCCGGCGATGGTCTATGCCGTGGACGAAGACGGCACATGCATTTTCGCCAACCAGTATTGCTTCGACTTCGCAGACTTCGCCGAGGCCGGAACGCTCGCCGGTTTGCAAGGCATGTTCGACAAGATCGCGGCCACCGGCGTTCTCAACCGGCTGGCCCAAGGCTCTCCGCAACAAGCCGAAGTGACACTGAGCGATGGACAGGGCGAAACGCGCGAATTCCTCGTTGTCGCGCGCGAGACCGAAACACCCGAAGGCGACGGGAGCACCAAGGTCGTCTCAGCCCTCGACATTTCCAGCATCAAGGCCGCGGAACGCTCACTGCGCCTCGCCAAGGACGAAGCCGAGGCCGCCAACCGCGCGAAGAGCAATTTCCTCGCCAATATGAGCC
>CAYFVF010000203.1:0-3617 GCA_964346335.1 uncultured Hyphomicrobiaceae bacterium | reverse complement strand
TTTGGGCGAGAGCCTGGCCGCCAGCGGGACTCAAATGTCAAATTCGCTCCACTAGCGTGTTATTGAGGGCTGAGACTTCATGAGCGATGCTTTCAGCATCTTTATCGATCCGCGCTTCGCCGGCGTGTTTTCGCAGACCGCTTCGCTACAGGGCGCGAAAGAGGAAGTTGATTTCGACGTCGAGGGCCTGCACAGCGAGGCGCGCACGGCGATTGCCTCGGCCGTTCGGGCGACGCGGGCCGGTGACGCCGATCCGAACGCGCGCATCGCGTTGATCCTTGGCGAGGCAGGCTTCGGCAAGACCCATCTGCTCGCCGCGACGCTGCGACGCTTCGCCGTGCAAGGTCATCTCTATCCGGCTGTCGTGCAGATGACATCGCCGGTCACGGACGCCGATTATGACCGCTGGATGCTGGAAGCCGTCATCCGCGAGTTGAACAACCCCTATTTCGCGATCCCGCGCCTCGGCGATGACACCAAGACGCTGCTGGGCCTGCTACCCGCGTCGGACGCAGCGCAGTTTCGGCAGGCGGCGCAGGACGAAGACCGGGCGCAGTGCCAGAGGCTTGCCGAGGCGTTCGCGCCGCGCCTCGTCGCGGAATGGGAGCGCCGCGCCCCCGGCCAGCCTCCGCCCGCGCCGGAACATCTTGCGCAACTGTTGGTGAAACGCGGTAGCGCCGCGGACTGGCACGCGCCGCTGATGGACCTCGCGGACTCGCTCCTGTCGCTCGATGCAAGCGCGGCGGTGCGGCGGTTCAAGACGCGGGCCGAAGCCGGCGAGGCTGAGTGTCTTGCGGCCGTGCCGGAGCTTGCCCGGAGCCTGCGCCGTATCATTCACAAGCGCACGAACAGCGTCGTCAGCGAGGACTTCGTCCGCGCGCTGCTGGTTCATTATGGCGGCGATCTCGCGGGCTTCGACGCGCTTGGCGGGCAGGCGGCGGAAACCGAGGTGCCGGGTCTGAGCTTCGCCGCGCTGGAGCGGCCCGAGCAATATCGCCGCCGGCTGGGTGATATTTCCACAGCGGCGCGCGCGGCGGATGGCGCATTCGTGCTCGCCTTCGATCAGCTTGAATCGTTCTGGTCTTTGGCAAACGAGTCGCTTTATGTCCGCGCGATCGAGAAGTCGGTGAACCTCGTTCAGGAATTCCCAAATATTTCGGTGGTGCTGGCCTCGCTGCGCAACGTGTACGAGGAGCTTCATGACAAGCTGGTGCAGTCCACGCGCGACCGCATCCGGCTGTCGCTCAGCCCCGCCTATCTGAAGCCGCCCAAGCCCGCGCAACTTCGCGCGCTGTTCGACAAGCGCATGGAGCGTGTCGCCCGGCTGGCCGAGACCGATGACAGCGAGGCGCTGAAAGCGCTGGTGCCGGATTGGCTGGTGGACGGGCTGGCGGGTGCGCGTATCCGCGAGGCTTTGTCAGAGTTGGGCCGCTTTCGCGCCATGGCGGCAAGCCTGGAACGGCTGCCAGAGGAAGGCGAGTTTTTCGATGACGCCGCGCCGGAAGCGCCGGTGCCCCAGACCGCGCGGGATTATGCCAAGGCGTGGCAGGACCACCTGGATCAGCACACCGCGTTCGATGTGCCCGAGACCGACGAGGCGCGGCTGGACCTGTTGCGCTGGTCGGCGGGCGCGCTGGCCGCCGAAATCGCGCCGGTTCAGGTTCGCGCGGAAGCCAGCACGCTGAGAGAAACCCAGACGCTCGGCCTGCAACTAACCTTCAGCGGCGGCGTGGACGGACAGAACGAGATGCGCTTCCTCGGCATCTGCACCGCGGTGAACCGCGATTACCGGCTCGCCAAACAGATCGAGGCAGTGCGCCGTCATGCGGGAGCGGCGCGGCCCATCGTGGTCGGCAAGCAGCGTTTTCCGCGCAGCAAGACCGCGCAGGTCGCCAGCCCACTGGACAAGCTGCGTGCGGCGGGCGGGATCGTGGTGGATTTCGAGCCCGCTGATTGGCGGATGCTGAGCGCGGCCAAGGATTTTGTCGAGGTGCATCAGTCAGAAGGCGGTTTCCGGGCTTGGCGGGCGGAGACCGGTTTCCTGCTCAACCGGATTGCGCCGCTGCGCGCGATCTTCCTCCCGACAATCGCCATTTCCGCGCCCGCGCCAGAGCTTTCGCCGGCGATGGACGACACCCCCGCGACATTGCCGCCCGCGCCTGAGGCGCATGGCGAAGGGGCAGGCCCGCCGGATGATGCGCCCGCACATGCGGAGCAGGACGCGCCGGCCGACCCGGAGCCAGTCCCCGTGCAACCCGAGGAGATGCCGGAGCCTGTCATCGACTTCGCCAGGCACGAGGCGCGCGCCGCGGCATCGGACCGTTTCCAGGTGTTCCTCGGGACGTCCGATGCGAAAACACCGATTTACTGGGACCCGCACCACCCGGACGACAAGCTTCTCAACTTCGGTTTCCTCGTCACCGGCGACCCCGGCTCGGGCAAGACGCAAACGCTGCGCGTGCTGATCGACGCGATGGCGCGCGCGGATTATCCGATGTGCATTCTCGACTTCAAGAACGACTACGCCGAGGACAGCTTTGCAAAGCCGCTCGGCCTGTCGGTCTATGATGTCAGCCGCGCCGGGCTGCCGTTCAATCCGCTGCATCCGGTGCCTGGCGGGCAGGGCGAGGTCCAGCCCATTCGCCACATCCACACCATCGCGGAGATTTTCCAGCGGGTGTTCGGGCTGGGAACGCAGCAGCAGGCGAAGCTGAAAAACGCGCTGCGGCAGGGCTTTGAGGATCGCGGGATCAACCTGCAGCACTGGTACCGCGCGGGCGAGATCACCGCGCCGGGCTTTGGCGACATTGTCGAATATCTGCGCGAGCACAAGGAGTCGCAGACACTGCTGAACCGCGTTGATCCACTGTTTGATCTCGGCCTTTTCCCCAGCGACGACACCGCGCCGATGACCTTTGGCGACCTCCTGGAGCGGCGTATCGTGCTCGACTTGCACGACCTGCCAAACGACGAGATCAAGGCGGCGATCGCGGAGCTGATCATCATCCAGGCGCACGGCCATGCGCTGCGCGGTGAGGCTCCGCGCGTTTTGCGACGGCTGTTCGTGTTCGACGAGGCATGGCGCGTGAAGGACAGCCTGCGCCTCCAGGAGATGGCCCGCGAGGGTCGCGCATTTGGCATCGCGATCGCGATCGGGACGCAGTTCCCGGTGGATATCCCCGACGATCTGGCTGGCAGCCTGGAGACCCAGATTTTCCTGTCAAATTCGGAAGCGCGGCACCAGGCGGCGACGGTGCGAAAGCTGTGCTCCAGCACCAGCACGGTCGAGGGGCAGCGCCTGTGGCAGAAAGCGGCTTCGCTCGGTCAGCTTCAGGGCTTCATCCGCAATCAGCACTACAAGCCCTATCGGTTGATCACGGTGTACCCGCATTATCTGCGGGATGAAGGGCCACAGGCCGTTGCCACGCCGGCAGAGTAGGGCACTTCAATCAAGCCAGCGAAATGCCCGTCTTAGATACCCAGTCGCGTCGCTCTCGACCAACTCTCCGTGAGCCATAACGACGCGCTCGGGGTTCCAGGTTAGAACCTTTTCAAGCGCAAGGCGTGCTTGCGTTCGATCGAACCATGTCAGCCGCATCTCAAGCGGGGCATAGCCA
>CAYFVF010000202.1:0-3647 GCA_964346335.1 uncultured Hyphomicrobiaceae bacterium | reverse complement strand
AGGCCGCCGCGCAGCTTGTTGACCACGAGAGTGGCCAGCGCCTCGCCCTCGACATCCTCGGCGATAATCAGAAGCGGCTTGCCCGACTGCACGACCGATTCGAGCACCGGCAGCATCGCCTGCAGGTTGGACAGCTTCTTCTCGTGAATGAGGATGTAGGGGTCATCCAGTTCGCAGATCATCTTTTCGGAGTTCGTGACGAAATACGGCGAGAGGTAACCGCGATCGAACTCCATGCCCTCGACGACTTCCAGCTCGGTCTCAAGGCTCTTGGCCTCTTCCACCGTGATGACGCCGTCGTTGCCGACTTTCTCCATGGCCTCGGCGATCATATCGCCGACTGTCTTGTCGCCGTTTGCGGAGATCGTTCCAATCTGGGCGACCTCACCACCAGAGGAGACGTCACGCGCATCGGCGCGGATGGTCTCGACGACCTGCATCACGGCCTTGTCGATGCCGCGCTTGAGGTCCATCGGGTTCATGCCCGCAGCGACGGATTTGAGCCCCTCGCGCATGATCGACTGTGCCAGCACGGTCGCCGTCGTGGTGCCGTCGCCGGCGGCATCGTTGGTCTTTGAGGCCACTTCGCGCACCATCTGCGCGCCCATGTTCTCGAACTTGTCCTCAAGCTCGATTTCCTTGGCGACCGTGACGCCATCCTTCGTGGAGCGCGGCGCGCCGAAGGACTTTTCGATGATGACGTTGCGGCCTTTCGGGCCCAGCGTGACCTTCACTGCGCTGGCCAGCTTGTCGACGCCGGCCATCATGCGGTCGCGTGCGTCGATCGAAAAACGGATATCTTTAGCAGTCATGGGATTCTTCCTTGCGTTACGCTTGGTTGATCAGGCTCAGGGCGGCGGCGGGATTAGCCGTCGAGCACGCCCAGAAGATCGGATTCCTTCATGATGAGGACGTCCTCACCGTCGATCTTGACTTCCGTGCCGGACCACTTGCCAAACAGCACCTTGTCGCCCACCTTCACGTCCGGGGCGATCAGCTCGTTGTCATCGCCGCGCGCGCCCGGGCCGACGGCGAGCACTTCGCCCTGCTGCGGCTTCTCCGCCGCGGTATCGGGAATGATGATGCCGCCGGAAGTCTTTTGCTCCTCTTCAAGGCGCTTGACGGCCACGCGATCATGGAGCGGACGAAATTTCATGTGTTTTCTCCGTGGTTTAGGCTTTGTTTCGCCGGGCACGGCCTGAGCGGCGTGCCCGTGTCGCGAAGACCATTTCGTGTCACTTGTTAGCACTTTCGTAAGATGAGTGCCAAGACACCCGTGGGAATATGTCCAGCCCCAGCTTTTGTCAATAGGTGTGATGGCGCCGCGCACGCTGCGCGTTCGTTTCCTTGCCTCCGCCCGGGAAATTCACTTGCCTTGCGCATCCGCGCTCCCTAGCCTCCGGACCAGGGTTTGGCCTCGTCTACCGGGCCCGAGATATCGCCGATTAAAGGAGTGTGCCGATGGGCTTCTTGTCCGACTCGCTTGCGCGCGTGAAACCCTCCCCGACCATCGCCGTTACGCAGAAGGCGCGCGAACTGAAAGCCGCCGGTCATGACGTCATCGGACTGGGCGCGGGCGAGCCGGACTTCGATACGCCGGACAATATCAAGCGCGCTGCTATCGAAGCGATCGAACGCGGCGAAACCAAGTACACGGCCGTCGACGGAATCCCTGAGCTGAAACAGGCCGTCTGCGAAAAGTTCAAGCGCGAGAACGGGCTGAGCTACGAGCCATCTCAGGCGCTGGTCGCACCCGGTGGCAAGGCGGTCATCTATAATGCGCTTGTGGCGACGCTGAACCCTGGCGACGAGGTCGTGATCCCCGCGCCATTCTGGGTCTCGTATCCCGACATGGTGCTGCTGGCGGGCGGCACGCCGAAAGTCGTCGCGACGACCCTTGAGAACCGCTTCAAGCTCACGCCCGAAGCGCTGGAAGCTGCGATCACGCCTAACACCAAGTGGCTGATCTTCAATTCGCCGTCGAACCCCACCGGCGCGGGCTACACCCATGACGAACTGAAGGCGCTCACGGACGTGCTGCTGCGCCACCCGAATGTCTGGGTGCTCACCGACGACATGTATGAGCACCTGGCCTATGACGACTTCAAGTTCGTCACGCCCGCACAGGTCGAGCCGCAGCTATACGACCGCACTCTGACCATGAACGGGGTCTCGAAAGCCTACGCCATGACCGGCTGGCGCATCGGCTACTGCGGTGGCCCGGAACACCTCATCGCCGCGATGCGCAAGCTGCAATCGCAATCCACCTCCAACCCGGCCAGCATCAGCCAGTGGGCGGCGGTCGAAGCGCTGAGCGGCCCGCAAGATTTCATCGCCGAGCGCGCGGCCGTGTTCAAGGAGCGCCGGGATCTGGTCGTGTCGATGCTCAACCAGGCGACCGGCATCGAGTGTCCAACGCCCGAAGGCGCGTTCTATGTTTACCCGTCCTGCGCGGGCTGCATGAACAAGACAACGCCGAAGGGCAAGACGCTCCAGAGCGACGAGGATTTCGTCACCGCGCTGCTTGAAGAGGAAGGCGTGGCCGTCGTTCACGGCGAAGCGTTCGGCCTCTCGCCATTCTTCCGGATTTCTTATGCAACCTCGACCGAGGCGCTGAAGGCCGCCTGCGAGCGCATCCAGCGGTTCTGCGCCAGCCTGTCGTGAAACCGAGCCGCTGGTTCGGGAAATGCGCCGGACCGGCACCGGCCCGTATCGATCACGCTTGCCAGTGCGCGGGGTTATCGTCTATCTGAGCGGACGGCCGCAACACGGGGGAGCATCACCATGAACTTGTCTGCGCCAACCAAACTGACCTTTCGCCTGTCCCTGATTGTCGCCATCCTCGCGTTGCTGGTGCAGTTCGTTCCGCAAGTGGGGATTTATGTGCCTATTCCAGGTTTCTGGATCGCGCTGGCGTCGTTTGTCCTGTTGGCGCTGGGTAACATCCTGCGCGGCTTCTGAGCGCTTGGCCTGGTCCAGCCTGTTGCGCGGGGGAACTGCGGGATGAGACTTTACCGGCCGCGACTGAGCGTTTTCATCATGTCGGCGATCCTGGCCGCACTCGGCGTCGCAGGCGTTGTCCACTACATTCCCTATGTCACCGATGTCAGCTTCTGGCTGCTTCTGGCTGGCTACATCATCCTGATGCTCGGCGTGCTTGCGGATGGCGTGTGAGTCCGGCTGATAGGCCGGAGATTCGCGGCCAGCAGAGCTAGGCTGTGCAAAAGCTGTGAAAATCGCCTGATCGAGAGAGATGTGACTGATTTTTCGCCAGTTCCGCGCCCGACATGACGCGCTTGTAGCCATCACGCCTGTTGCGTGTGCAACACAGATTCACAATCTTGCGGTGGATTCTCCTGCATTAATAAGCGCTTAACAGTTCGCGGAACAAACTTGCATCCGCCGCGGCATGGAGCCATGTTAAGCGTACCAGCGGGAGTTAGACTCATGCGCAGACTTTCATTGACGTTCATTGCAGGCGTGGTGGTCCTGACCGCAAACGCCATTCCGGCTGCCGCCTTCAGCGAGGTCGAAACAGCGCCCTCCGTTCCGGGAACAACGGTCAGCGAGGCGCCAGCCGGGTTGCGCGGCACGCCCGCCACACGGGTTGGCGATGAACTGCCTGCTCTGCGCATGATCGACCCGAC
>CAYFVF010000201.1:0-3662 GCA_964346335.1 uncultured Hyphomicrobiaceae bacterium | reverse complement strand
TGAAGGCCGTGGCCGCGCGCCACGACGTCGCCCCGCGCCTGATCGCCACGAGCGAGGATCTGGACCGGATCGCCGTGGATGACAACGCCGATGTTCACGCGCTGCACGGCTGGCGGCACGCGTTGTTCGGCGCGCAGGCGCTTGCGCTCAAGGCCGGGGAATTAACGCTGGGGATCGAGAACGGCCAGATCACCACATTTTCCAGCGCGCAAGCCGATGCGCCGCAGGCGCGGCGCGCCCAGAATTAGCCGGTCGCCTTGTCTGAGGCGCTCGCCTGGACGGCTTCGCGAATGCGCGAGCGCTCCGGCTC
This sequence comes from uncultured Hyphomicrobiaceae bacterium, assembly GCA_964346335.1. Classification (GTDB taxonomy): domain Bacteria; phylum Pseudomonadota; class Alphaproteobacteria; order Rhizobiales; family Rhodomicrobiaceae; genus Dichotomicrobium. The sequence goes on along the minus strand of CAYFVF010000201.1, from coordinate 3,352 downwards.
CGGCGGCTGGTCCACGATGTCGAGCACACGCCGCAGCTCGCGGCGCAGACCGTAAATCTGGTCCATCAGGTCGAGCACCACGGGCACGGCCTCATCGTTGATCTCCATCCTCTGGCGCAAATCAGCTATCAGCAAGATGCGCGCAACGTCGACCTCTAAGAACGCGAAATCGCTCTCCCCGCGCGCCGGTCAGACCCAGCCATAGTCGATCCACACGCGGATATCGCTCTCGCGCATGCCGTCGATTTCGAAGATGACCTCACGAATATCGCGCATCACAGATAGGCTCGCAGTTTCGCTCTGGGGTCAAAGCCGCTGCCGCCGCCGTGGGCCTCGCGCCACTGCTGCATCGCCTCTTCCAGCGCCGGATCGGATGTTGGGGGCAGCACCAGCTTGGTGCGCACATGCTGGTCGCCGGAGGTCTTGGTGCGCGCGTTCTCGATACCCTTGCCGCGAAGGCGAAATGTCTGACCACCGCTCGTGCCCTTGGGGATGGTCAGCGACACCTTGCCGTGGATGGTCGGCACCTGCACCTTCGCGCCCAGCACGGCCTCATCCACGCTCAGCGGCACCTCCACGATGATGTCATCGCCGTCGCGCTGAAACACCGGGTGCGCGCGGATACTCAGCTCGATCAGCGCATCGCCGGCCTGGCCGCGTCCGACCCCCGGGCCGCCCTTGCCGCGCAGGCGCAGCACCTGGCCATCGGTCACACCGGCGGGCACGGTCATGTCCAGCGTATCGCCCTCGGGCAGCGACACGCGCTTCTTTGCGCCCAGCGCAGCCTCAAGGAAGTCGATATCCAGATGATACCGGTAATCCATGCCGGCCATGTGGAACTCGCCGCCACGCCCGCGCGGTCCGCCACGCTCGAAGATGTCCCCGAAAATATCGCCGAAGTCCTCGAAGCCGCCGCGCGAATGGTACTGATAACCGCCCGCGCCATCGGCATATTCGCGGTAGGAATGGTGGGGCGCGCGCTCCTGGCCGCTCTCATCGATCTCGCCGGCGTCATAGCGACGCCGCTTCTCCGGATCGCCGAGGATGGCGAAAGCCGCGGAAATCCGCTTGAACGTGTCCTCGGCCTGCTTGTCGCCGGGATGCAGATCGGGATGGTTCTCTTTCGCCATCTTGCGATAAGCCCGCCGCACGTCATCGTCCGACGCGCTTCGGCTCACCCCGAGAACTTTATAAAGATCTTGTTCCATGCGTTAACTTGGTTCCTTGCGGACGGCTTCGGCCGCCTGACACGCTTCTGTCCTGACACAATACCTTAAAACCGCATCCAGTGGGGCGGCTGCCGCGCGGGCGCGCCGAAGAACGACGGCACCCCGCTCAGCGTTTCGGCGAATGCGCCTCAGCGCAATTTTTCCGTGAGCGCCGAAACGAAGCGTGGCCCGCGCGATGCGGTATCGGCGTTCACATCTCCTTCCAGATTTAGCACGCCGGCAAGCTTATCCAACCGCTGGCGCACCCGCTCGCCATCGAATTCCCGGAACTTGGGCGGCAGGTTGAGCGTCAGCCGCCCATCGGACACGGCCAGCGGCGTGCGGCTCATGATGCCCGGCGCGCCCGCCGACACGATGTAGGCCACGCGCATGGCGCTGCCGAGGATGCGGGCGTGTTCATGCGCGCGCGCGCCATCGGGGCTTTGGCCGAGCAGATTGCTGAACACCGGGCTGAGTTCGCCCTTGAGCGATCCTTCGTGCCGGTAATAGTTGGCCAGCGCGATGAACAGCCGGCCGGGGTGGTCCGTACCGGCCACTGCCCAGTGCGCCGACAGGTTCAGGCTCTGCTCGCCGCGATAATCGGGGTGCGCGCGCCAGCCGATATCCGACAGCAGGCACGCCGCGCGGCGCAGACGCCGCTCCGCTGGGGTTTCCTCCCGGCCGACCAGCGCAAACAGGTTGTCCGTCCAGTCGCACAGTTCGCGCACGTAATCCAGCGAACGCCCGCCGATCGCGGCCGCATCTTCGCACGCGGCGATAAGCGGGTCGCGCGCGCGCTCCTTTTCATCCAGCAAGGTGTAAAGCAGCCCCTCGCGGACACCGAAGGCGGAGATGACGACATGCGATGGCGTGACCTGCTTGAGCAGGCGCCACATGACCAGACAGGCGTGGCGCACGGTGTCGCGCCGGGTGCGCGAGAGCTGTTCGATTCCAGGAATGTCGCCCTTGTCACTTTTGACAATATCGCGGGTGAAGCGCTGCGCCTCGTCGGCGTCGATCTGATAGCCGTGGAAAATCCGAAGCGGATAGCCGGTCTTGATCATGTGCAGCCGCGCTATGGCCCGCCACTCGCCGCCGATCGCGTAGAATGGCCGCCCCTGCCCGCGTGACAGCCAATCGACTTGGGCCAGTGCGCGATCCGCCTCTGTCTTGCCAGCGTCGAAATCCTCGCCAAACGCCTCGTGCATGTAGAGATGCCCCAGCGAAAGGCTTGCCGGGTGCGGCGCATCCAGCATCACCCGGCGGTTCCGGATTTCGACAAGTTCCAGCGACCGCCCGCCAATATCGCCGGCCAGCCCGTCGGCCTGCGTGAAGCCGGAGAGGATGCCGTTGGCGGTCAACTCCGCCTCGCGGACATCGCTGAGGATTTCGATCTTCGTGCCGCATATCTTCTCGGCCGACGCGATGAAGTCCGCGCCGTTCTGCGCAATGCGCACAGCCGCCGTGGCGAAGGGGTAAAACGCCTTGACGCCCATATGCGTGATGAGCGCGCGGAAGCGGCGAAGCGACTCCAGCGCCCGCGCGATGTTGTCATCCTGCATGCGCCCGGTGCGCGCGACGCCGCTGCCCAGCCGGCATGTCACGCTTTCGTTGTGGAGTTGGGTCGGGCTGCGGGTCAGGCCCTCGAAAATCACCAAGCGGAGCGTGTTCGAGCCAATGTCAATCACCGCGACCGGCTTGCGGCGATCGAAACGCGGACGCTCCTCCTGGTGCATACGCTCTGGTCCCGCACTATTTGCGCTTCTTTGGCGCCGCTTTCGCGGGCGCAGTTTCCGCGTCATGGTCCGAACCGTTGCCATACGCGATCGAAACGCGCGGCGGGAAGTTCTGACGCAACGACTCGCCGCGCCCGGACAGGCTCGGATTATTGATGAAATACTGGTGGGCGTTGAAAGGTTCCTCGCCCTCGGCCAGCTCCTCGATGCGCCGCGACGTGCCATCCGGCAGGATTTCCCAGCTTTGCTGATTGTCCTTCAGGTTCGCCAGCATGATCTGTCCAACCACCTGCTCGTGCGCGGTCGCATTCAGAATCGGCACCATCGCTTCGACGCGCCGCTCCAGATTCCGGGGCATCATGTCCGCTGAACTGATATAGACGCGCGCCTTGGTCGAGGGCAAGCCAT